>JAWOLO010000457.1:0-11037 GCA_033853375.1 Terriglobia bacterium | reverse complement strand
TCGTCACAGCATTTTTCTCGCTCGTTGCGCATCACACGAGAGAACCACCACGCCGCGGGATGATAAAAGAGCACCCCCTCCGCGAGACGCTGGAGCGCGTTCATCAAGTAATCGTGGCGGCGAATGTGGGCCAACTCATGCAACAAGATGGCTTCCATCTGATCAGCGGGCAGGGCAGCAAGCAATCCGAGGGGCAACAGAATCAGCGGGCGAAAATGGCCCAGAACCATGGGCACATCAGCCAAGCAAGATTCCAGCAGAAGAACAGGCTGTGAGACTCGCAGTTGAGCGCCAAGACGAGCAAGCTCCTTTTGCCAATGCTCCGATGCACAACACACTCCTCGCCTGCGCATTCTTTGCGCGGATACCCAACCGGCCAAATACCACAGACAGAAAAGGCATACTCCCGTGATCCAGAAGGGCCCGAGCCAGGGCGCGATTGCGGCTAGGCTCGGAGTCCAGCGGTCAGTGGCCGCTGCGGCAGGCAAAAGACTCCATACCGGTAGAGCGCGGGCCTGCAGGTTCCCCGCAGTTCCCGCTTGCTGCGGCAACAGCAAGGCTAAGGTGACGCAGAACCCGCCCAACATCGCCACCATCGCGGCGCAAGCGGCCGCATAGCGAAAACGCGGGGAACGGATCGCAAAGAGCGCCGCTGCCAGCGCCGCCGCAATGATTGCTCCTTCCCAGAGCGAATGAAGCAGGGTCCAACCGATTGCCTCGGCCATCGGAGTCTCAACGAAGTTTAAGAGCAATCTCATTGTCGGCCCCCCTTGTACTCGTTCAGGAGCTTACGTAATTCCGTAAGTTCCTCTTTCGTTGCTTTCTTCGCGGAAAGCGCGCCAACCAAGAGGGCCTTGGGTGATCCGCCGAAGGCGCGCTCGAGCAAATCCCCGGCGAGTTGTCGCTGCGTCCACTCGCGCGTCTTCACGGCTTCGTACACGTGCGCGCGCTGGTTTTCGTCGCGCCACAGCAAACCTTTGTTCGCCATGATCTGCATGAATTTCAGCGTGGTGCTGTATTGCGCGGGGCGCCGGCGGCTGATAGCTTCATAGACCTCGCGCACCGTCGCCGGTCCTATGCTCCAGAGCACGGTTAGTATTTCGAGTTCGGCGTTCGTCGGTTTCGGCGGTTCGTGTCGCATTGAAGTAGGAAGACCTTACTAGGAAGAGTTTCCTATGTCAAGAGCAATCGTGACACAGCGGGCCAGCTTGAAGGAAGGCGCGGGTTGGATTAGCGTCATTCCTTCGCGTCCGATAGCTGACCTGAAGATCGGCCTCTACTAGAGACAAAAACATGATGCTGACAACGGCGATAACCCAGTTAGGGGAGGATGGAAATGAGAGTATCGCAAAGAGGCGGGTGGATTCGCGCGGGGATGATGATGCCCTTTGCGCTTGCATTGGCATTCGTAAGCACAAGCACCGCGCAGGAAAGGGCGGGCATCACGGAGATTACGCCGAATGTTTTGGTATTTGCTACCAGAACGGGAAACGTGGTGGCTTTGGTCGGGCCGGATGGCGCGCTGCTCATCGGAACGCCGTCGGCGGACAGCACGGAGCGCATCAGCAGCGAATTGACGAAGCGGACGAAATCTCCAGCGCGGTACGTGGTGATTATGCCGGAGGATCCCGCACATTCCGAAGGAGATGCGGGCTGGGGCCGACGCGGCGCATTCGTGATTATGCAGGAAAAGGCGCTGGAACGAATCGGAGGGCACGTTATGGGAGCGCCGAAGCCATTGTCCGAGGAGTTTGTGAAGATGGGCGTGGACCGTCCACACGTCTCGTTCTCCGAAGTAATGAGCTTTGACCTGAACGGCGAGGCGGTCCACATCGTGAAGCAAAAGCCGGGCTATAGCGATGCGGATGCGCTGGTGCATTTTCACATGGCCAAGCTCGTGTACTGGGGCGAGGTGTTTCCCGGAGATGGTTATCCGGCGATTGATGCGGAACATGGCGGCACCCTTGATGGCCTGCTGAAAATGCTGGATGGATGGACGGATCCAGGGTTTCACGTGGTGCCGGCGCGAGGCGAAGTAACGAACGGCGCAAGCGTGAAGGCTTTTTACGACATGCTCGTGACGGTCCGCGACCGCGTGAAGCGCTCGATCGACGGCGGACGCGCGGAGAGCCGGGTCATTGCAGAACATCCCACAGCGGAGTTCGACGCGAAGTGGGGTCACGGGCAGGTGGCGCCAGACCTGTTTGTCCAGGAGATTTACAGGGCGCTAAAGACAGAAAAATGAATGAGATGGGAAACAGGTGGCCGAAAGATTGAAGGCGCAACAGCTTTTCAGCGGTTGCGCCCCCTTACATTGGGCCGCAAAGTTTTTGAAGCTTTCCGGCTCAATCTGGGCGAGAGAGTAAAGCAGGCGATTTTTGCTGGCAAGAGAAATCTGCAAGTTTCGCTGTGGAAAGCTGTGCACGGCTGTGCAAAAAGGCAATTTGAAAATCAAAGGTTGAAGGGTGTCGCGCCTACGGCGCTTTAGAGAAATTGAAGCGTGAGAGATTTGGCCGCAAGCCGAGACGCAAGCCGCGTCAGGAACGCAGGGCAGACGGAAAAGTCAGCGCCAATATTTGACGCGAGGCCAGATGGTTTGCAAGTTCCATTTTAGGCCCCGGCAAAGAAGAATCGGGCGCGTTTCGTAAGAATAGGCGTAGGGAATATTGAGAGTTACCGCGACTTCCACGGAGGCAAATTCTTTGCGCGCGTCCGCTTCCGGCTGGCCGACGAGAATGACGATCTCACCGGTGTAGTTGCGCGGCCCCCACAAAAAATAGTTTTGATGGCCGCTGAGCGCTTTGGGCAAACCGTAACGCGGGCCGAAAAAGTCGATGGCGCCGGCCTGGCCGTAGTTGTCGCAGAAAATCGCGGCTTTGGCCTGGTCCTCGGGAGAAAGCGAGCGGTAAACGCGGGCAACCGCAGCGACCTGCTGCTCCCAAGGAAGTTCGTCGGCGTAATACTGCGGGAGTACCGCGCCGACGAAACTGCGTTCGGTAGGTTTGGGACTCAGAGGTGAGTGCGATTGGTAGCGCAGGAACGCGTCAAGCGGCAGCACGGGAAGAACAAGCGGCAGAACCATCGCAACCCCGACGATCAGCCAGGCGAAGCAAACGAGCTTGAGAATGGCGCGCCATTTTGGCCGCGATGCATTTGTTTGCTGCTCCACGGGACGTGAGAGCAAGTTTTCAAGAGCGACCGCGCTTGCGGCGAGCAAAATCGGGTAAGCCGGAGCGGAGTAATAATCCTTGCCGTGGGAAATTAGGAAAAACGAAAGAGTGACCAAGAAGGCCCAGCCAAACGCGCGATATGGCTTCGCGTTGCGGGAGAAGAAATAAAAGAGCAGGCCGCCGAACCAGAATGGAAGGCTGAAGGGATTCATCAGCACGATTTGCTGGCCCAGATACGCCAGCGGCGGGTAGGCGATGTCCTTGCCGGTAGCTCGGATGTTGCGCATCAGTTCGAGAAACGGCCAGTGGTGCTGGATGTTCCAAATGAGGTTAGGAAGAAAGATCAGAAGCGCGACAGCGCCGCCCGCAAAAAGCCACGGCGTGAACAAGAGTTTGCGCTGATGTGTGAGAAGGAGTCCGAGAAGCAACGCAAATGCGAAAATCGCGATGGAGTATTTGTTTTCGAGGCCAAGTCCGGCGACTGCACCGAAAGCGAGCCATAGTTTTGTATTTTGCGTATGAATCATGCGCAGAATCACGTAAGCGCAGCCGATCCAAAAGAGTGGCTCGAATGTGTTCATCGCAAACTGGTGATCGATGACCCACCAGACCGCGGGAGTTGCGGCTAGCGCCGCAGCTAGCGCGATGCCGAAGCGCTTCGCACCGAGTTCGCGGGCGAACGCGGCGATCAAGATGATGCGCGCTGCACCAGCCAGCGCGGGCCAGAAAATCAGCGAAGGCAGTGATGTGCCGAGCGTGTGGCGGGCGATCCAGGCGATGAATGGGAAAAGTGGCGGCTGATCGACGTAGCCAAAGGCAAGATGGTCGGCGCACGCAAGGTAATACAGCGCGTCACGGAAGTAGCCGTAACGCGTCGCCGTGGCCATGTGCAACGCGAAATAGGCAAGCGCAATGACGTAAACCCAGGGCCACAAAGAGGGCCGCGGAGTCGAGTCGTTATGGACAGGCGTGGAGGACAAGGAGCGCCAGAATAGCAACAGAAACGACGAGAGGCAATTGCAACGGGTCCCGAGAAAGAGAACCTAGTTGCTAGCGTCTACTCCGGGAGCGGCGGGCAGCCGGGAAATTCGCGCTGGGAGGTGTTGCCAATGTACTGGAGATCGGCGATGCCGATTTTACTGGTGTAGTAGCCGTCGCAGGTCATGTTGCGGAGGAACGCAAAGAACGAAACGCCCTGGCTGAGCGAGGGGTCTTGTTTGGCGTTTTTTCGGAAGGCGATGAGGTCGAGAATTTCTTTCTTCTGCTCCGGAGTGCAATCGAGGAACACTTTGCCGTAATGATCGGTGCAGTAGCCGTCAAGCCAGAAAAGGCCGCCGCCGAGCTTCAACTGATACTTTTCGTTTTCGCTGGTAAGCAAGTCGATGAATTCGGGAGCGCCCGCTTCGACGGCGCCGCCGGACTTCTCGTCCTTGGGAAGGATCATGTCGCAAAGAGCGACGAGCGTGGCGTATTGCGAAGCAGAAAAATATTTCGGAGTGTAGTTCCCTGTTGGCGAAGCCGCTTTTTCTTTGTGAACCATTTGGTGGACGTATTCGGCGGCTTCGGCGGGAATGACTTGCAGAACGGAACCAGCAGCAGCGCCGACGGCAAGATTGCGAAGGATGTCGCGGCGAGAGATGGATTCGTTAGGCATGGGAGTCACCAGAAAGAAAAAGATTTAACACAGAGGACACACAGCAGGCACAGAGGGCACAGAGAAAATTCGAAGGGCCGGGAAACATTTTAGAGGTTGCCCTTTCTGGCTTCGTCAAGGAGATATTCGGAGGCGCGCCAAGCAAGAGCCATGATGGTCAGCGTGGGATTCTTGTCGGGATTGGTGACGAGTGGAGCGCCGTCGGTGACAAAAAGATTATTAACATCGTGCGCCTGACAAAAACCGTTGAGGACAGAAGTTTTGGGGTCAGTTCCCATGCGCGCGGTGCCGACTTCGTGAATAATTCTGCCGCCTGGCTCGATGCCAAAGGGATAGTCGCCGTGGATGGAGATTTTGGTCTTGTATTCGCCGCCCATCGTTTCCACGATAGCTTTGAAAGTCTCCTGCATGTCCTTGGCCTGCAGCAATTCGTAGTCAGACCATTTAAAGTGGAAGCGAAGCACGGGAATGCCCCACTGATCGACGACGTCCGGATCGATTTCGCAATAAGTGTCCGGATTGGGAATCATTTCACCGCGGCCTGCGAAACCGATGTAGCAGCCATATGTTTTGCGAGCACGCTGTTTTAGGGAGAGGCCGTAGCCTTCTTCTTCTCGATTCATGCCGCTGAACATACCGATGTCGGGCATTTCGCGGCCGCCGCCAAATTCGATGTGATAGCCGCGGGGAAAATCATTTTTGCGATCGAATTTCCACCAGGGCATGTACATGTGCATCCCGCCGACACCGTCGTGATTGTGCGGAGGCATTTTCTCGAGTTGCGGGATATAGCCATAACCCCCGCTGCCGACGGAATCGGTGAGGTACTTGCCGACTGCGCCAGAAGAGTTGGCAAGGCCAGTGGGAAATAACGTGGATTTCGAATTGAGCAGTAGGCGCGCGGATTCGCAAGCGCTGGCAGCAACCACGATCGCGCGGGCATTGACCCGTTTTTCTGAACGCGTCGCTTTGTCGATGTAGGAAACGGCGGTAGCTTTCCCATCTTTATCGACAAGAATCTCACGAGCCATGGCACCAGTGATGAGTGTGAGCTTGCCGGTTTTCATTGCGGGCGGGATGAAAACCTGGCTGGAGCTGAAGTTGGAGGCGGTGATGCAGCCACGGCCACACTGACCGCAGTAGTGGCACGGGAGGCGGCCATTGATCGATTTTGTGAGGATGGCCAGACGCGAGGGAATGCAGATAATGTTGAGCTTGTCGCAGGCTTTCTTGACCAGCAACTCCGTGCAGCGCGGCTTAGGCGGAGGAAGAAAAACTCCGTCGGGGGCGCTGGGGACATTTTCTTTCGTGCCAAAAACGCCGATATAAGATTCGACCTTGTCGTAGTAGGGCGAAAGGTCTTCGTACGTGATGGGCCAATCGTCGCCAAGGCCGTCGCGTGTTTTGGACTTGAAATCGATGGGAGCAAAGCGTAGGGCGATGCGCCCCCAATGATTGGTGCGGCCACCAACGATGCGTGACCGAAACCACTGGAAATTGGAGCCGGGAGCGGAAGTGTAGGGCTCGCCTTCAATGTGCCAGGCCCCGTTGGGCGCGAGGAATTCGCTGAAATCTTCGGTAGCATGGCCGCCGACGCCTGCACCCCGATGGGGCAGGTCGTAAGGCCACATGAACATCTTGAAATCTTTTTCCGGATGAACGTCGGGCCCGGCCTCGAGCATGACGCAGTTGAGGCCGCCTTCGGTGAGGACTTTTGCGGCGGCGCCGCCGCCCGCGCCGGAACCGATGATGCAGACGTCGTATTGTTTGGGAGAGCGGATTACCTGGAGCATTTTGAGTTCTCAGTTCTCAGTTGTCAGTTTTGAATGAAAAAGAATTTTACTCCTACCGTCAGCTTGTTTTGTAACCTGGCTCTTGGTGCCGGTTGGCTCGGTCATGCCAGCGTCATGTTCTGCAAATACGGTGCAAATCTTGAAAGGCAATCGGGCGGGGCAAGCCCCGCCCCTACGAAATACTCCTCCTCGTGGCATGGGCAAGGCAAGTCCCCAGGCTACAAATTGTTTTTCTTCATTTCGGAAACGGCGAAATCGCAAGCGCGAGCGGTGAGCGCCATGTACGTCAGCGATGGATTCACGCAGGAAGACGAAGTCATGCAGCCGCCATCCGTGATGAAAAGATTCTTCACGTCGTGAGTCTGATTGTGAGCGTTGAGTACGGAAGTTTTGGGATCGCGGCCCATGCGCGCGGTGCCCATTTCGTGAATGCCGAGCCCCGGAGAACTGATTTCCTGATAAGTCTGGATGTCTTTCGCGCCAGCGGCTGCGAGCATTTCTCCTGCCTGAATGGCGATATCTTTTGACATGGCATGCTCGTTGTCGCCCCAGGCGCAGTGAATCTTGAGCGTGGGAATGCCCCAAGCGTCCGGTTTGTTCTTGTCGACTTCGACGTAATTGTCGTGATTCGGCAGACATTCGCCGAATCCGCCCACACCAAAGCGCCAGGGGCCGGGTTTGCGGAGCGCATTCTTGAAATCCGCGCCGATGCCAGTCATCCACATGCCGCGGGACCACCCTTCGCGAAACCCACCGCCCTGATAGCCATAGCCGCGAATGAAATCCTTTTGCTTGGTTTTCACGTTGCGGAATCGCGGGATGTAGATGCCATTCGGGCGATTCCCAAAAGGCATTTTGTCTTCGTGACCCGGCATCATGCCGTTTGCGCCGGCGCCCATGTGGTGGTCCATGAGATTGTGGCCGAGCTCGCCGCTGGAGTTAGCAAGGCCATTGGGGAATTCCGGAGTCGCAGAGTTGAGAAGAATGCGGGAGGACTCGAGAGTGGAAGCACAAAGAAAGACGATGCGGCCTTTGAATTCGAGCGCCTTCTTGGTTTGTGCATCGATGACACGCACACTGGAGATTTTGCGCGTGTTCGAATCGAAGATAAGGCTGTGAACGACGCTGTACGGCCGGAGAGTGAGGCGGCCGGTTTTCTGCGCAGCGGGAAGCGTGGAATTCAAACTGCTGAAATAGGACTGCGTGATGCAGCCACGATGGCAAACTCCGCAATAATGGCATGCCGCGCGGCCCTTATGGACTTGCGTCAGCACGGCGGAACGGCCAATGGTCAAGATGCGGTCGTCGAAATGCTTGGCGAGGGCGTCCCGGAAATCCTGCTCGACGCAAGTCATTTCCATGGGAGGAAGGAATTTGCCGTCTGGGAGTTGCGGCAAACCTTCGGGCTGACCGCTGATACCGGCGAACTCTTCCACGTAGTCGTACCAAGGAGCGATGTCGGCGTAGCGAATGGGCCAGTCGACGGCGATCCCGTCTCTCAAGTTGGCTTCGAAATCGAGATCGCTCCAGCGATAGCTTTGGCGTCCCCAGGTAATGGATTTGCCGCCAACCTGGCGCCCGCGAATCCAGGAGAAATGTTTTCCGGGATCGCAGGAGTAGGGATTTTCGTCGTCTCTGACGAAGAACTTGTGGGAGTACTCGTCGCACGCGTAATAGCATTCGCGCTGAATGGGTTGAGTGCGTTCGCGTTCGGCGCGATTGTCCCAGCCGCGGTACCTGAGCTCCCAAACGGGAACGTGCTCGACATAGTCCTGTTCCGGGACGATGCTGCGGCCCGCCTCGAGAACCAACGTATTGAGACCTTTTTCGGTGAGTTCCTTGGCGGCCCAGCCGCCGGTGATTCCCGATCCGATGATAACCGCGTCGTAGGTATTCGAGTTCGGCGCCATGACTTATGCCTTCCTCTCTGCAGGAACCGCCGCACAACCGTGGAAAGCACCTGGCATAATTATTTCGAACACGTTTTTCTTTTCGGGATTCAGTTCCTTCGTAACGGCCACTTCCGACGTGTAATAGCCGTGCAGCGTTATGTTTTTGAAGACGGTGAAGAAATCACCCTTGAGCTGCGTATCCGGTTCCGGGACCGTATTGTTGGCATGACGTCTTCTCTCCGTGCGCGCCACGGAAGCAGCATCGTCCAAAGATCGCAGAAGGGTGACTTGCTGGGGTAAAGAAGCAGCGGCAAAGTCTTTTCCAAAAAGTTCGTTACTTTGTCTATCCATGTCTGCGAGGCCGTCAAGGAAATGACGGCGCTCTTCTTCGGTGGCCCATTCGGTGAGGATGACATCGATAAATTCGTTGACGCGCGCGCCTTTGGCCCCGGGAGTGTCGGTAGCCGGAATAATCTGATCCATCATGGCGACGACGGTGTCGTTCTGATGGGGATTCAGAGTGCGAAGCGCGTAAGAACCCTCGGGATGCGCTTCGCGATAAAACGCAAAAAGCTCCGGAGTCAGCGCGGGAATCACGGCTCCCGCGGTAAGCATGCGAAGTGCATCACGACGATTCATACTTCCTCCCCGATTCGAATTCCATGGAGCGAGCCACACGCGCGGAGCGCGCGCTCGAAATGGCAAGTTCGCGGGCTTCGCGCAGTTCCTTCACGGGATCGCCCAAGGGATGGAATTCCATGGCGACGTAGCGGGAATAGCGCAGCTCGGCAAGCTTGCGGAAAATGTTGGCGTAGTTGATTTCGCCGGTACCAGGATGATGGCGGCCGGGAACGTCGGCAACGTGGACGAGGCCGATGAGATCGATATTTTTCTCAAGCTTTTCAATCAAGTTGCCTTCGGCGACCTGCTCGTGAAAGAGATCGTAGAGAAATTTGACGTGGGGGTTGCCGACAGAGCGAATGATGTCGAAACCTTCCGCGGAACTGGTGAGAAAATATTTTGGATTTTCTTCCGGGTCGATGTTTTCCACGAGAAGCTCGATATTGTTTTCCGCGGCGATGTCCGCGCCACGCTTGAGGGTTTCGATGCAATTGGCATGCATTTCCGCGGCAGAAAGGCCGGGAATTTTGTCGCCAGCCTGCATGATGAGGCGCGTGCATTCGAGTTCGCGCATCGTGGGAATGAACTCGCGAAGGGATTTGAGAAAAGCTTCGCGTTGGCTTGCGTCGGCGAGGGGAAGCCAGACGCCGCACGTGCCATCAATTTCGATGCCGAGTTCGCGCTTTTTGCGGCGGGCGTCGGCGAAATCCTGTGGCTTCCAGTCTTTGAACTCGTTGACGAGTTCGACGGCGTGGTAGCCCGCTTCGGCAACTTTTTCTAGACGCTGAGGAAACGGAAGGTCGCGATAGACAGTCCAAAGCATGACAGTGAGGAAAAAGGGCACGCCGTCGGATTCCGCGGCCACGTGAGCCGGCAGCGAAGCAGCACCTTTGACCGCGTGTCCGGCAGCGGTCGTCAGAGCCGCGCCAACACAGGCTCCCATAAATTCACGGCGACGCATTTCAAGCTCCCAAGATTTCATTGCGAACGTTTTTCAAAACATAGGCGGCGCGTTCCACACCAACTTCTCCGGCGAGGATGGGGTCCTCGTTTTCGATGCTGAGGATACCCTCGTAGCCAACTTCCATATACGCCTTGATGACGGATTTCCAGAGGCTGGCGCTATGGCCGTAGCCGACAGCACGGAAGGTTTCAGAGGCGGTGTCCAGCTCGCTGGTTTCAAAAGCGAAATTGAGGACGCCGTACTTGTCACGGTTTTCCGGGAAAAAGACGGTGTCTTTCATGTGCGCGTGGAAGATGGCGCCCTGTTTGCCGAGGAAATGGATGACTTCCACCGGATCGCAACCCTGCCAAAAAAGATGGCTGAGGTCGTTGTTAGCGCCGATTTCTTCGCCGACGGCTTCGCGGAGCTTGATGAGCGTGCGCGGATTGTAGACCACAAAATTGGGATGCATCTCGAGCGCCAGGCGCCTGACGCCGTGCTCGCGAGCGTATTTGGCAGCTTCCTTCCAGTAAGGGACGACTCTCTCTTTCCACTGCCAGTCCTGCATTTTCGCGTATTCGGGAGGCCAACGGTAAGTGATCCAGTTCGGCTGGGTATCTTGCGGCGTGCCGCCGGGACAACCCGAGAAGCCGACAATCACTTTAACGTCAAGCATTTCGGCGAGTTGGACGGTCTTGCGGAAAGTGTCAATGTCCTTCTTCGCGATGCTGGCATCGGGATGGATGGGATTGCCGTGACAACTGAGAGTGGCGACGCGAATGCCTCGGTCTTCGAACTTTTTCTGCCAGGCTTTGGCCTTGGACCGGTCAGCGATGAGGTCGTCGAGAGGACAATGACGATTGTTGGGATAGCCGCCGGTGCCGATCTCCATGGCTTCGAGGCCGAGGGCCGTCACCTTGTCGAGCATGGCGTCAAGAGAGAACTTGTCGTAAACAGGATCGAA
>JAWOLO010000456.1:0-18706 GCA_033853375.1 Terriglobia bacterium | reverse complement strand
ACAATCAAAGGGTCTTTGTTTGCGACCCACCCTTCATCGGGAGCGAACGTGCGCCCCAAGGCGGGCTGCAACCCCAGAACGGAAAAGTAATTGCCGCTGACGAGCTCGACCCAGGCGCGTTCAGGCTGCCCTTGGGCGGCAAAGCTCACGGGAGAAGGGGTGTAGCAAATCAGGTCGGAAAAAATGTTCTTAAGCTGGCGATAGTCCTGATAATCCGGGTAGGAGATGTTGACAGGGAACCCGATTTCTTTGCTTTTCGTGGCGAGAACCATGAGCTCTCTGGCATTTTTGACGGCAAGCGGACGCCAGAGCACGCCATTGAAAAGACTGAAGATAGCGGTGTTGGCGCCTATTCCGAGGCCAAGTGCGAGGATCGCGACCAAGGTGTAGCCCCGGTTCTTGAGCAGCATGCGAAAAGCGTAGCGGATATCTTTCCAAAAGTTTTCCATGCGGCCTCGTAGTGTGGAGCACCTGTAGAGAGAACGAAATTCGCCTCAGGAATGTTTCGCCGAAACGGAAATCTTGGCAGGTAATGATTGGGCGTCCCGCGAGATATCAAGCTTTCTATTCTTTCTTAAACACGTCCTTGAAATAGTCGAGTGTCAGCTTCAGCCCTTCTTCTAACCCCACCTTTGGCTCCCAATTTAGGATCCGTTTGGCCTTGCTGATGTCCGGGCAGCGCCGTTTCGGATCATCTTGGGGAAGCGGCTTGAAGACAATCGGGGGAGGATTGTCGAAGCACTTTCGAATGCGCTCGGCAAAGTCGAGAAGCGTAATCTCCTGCGGATTCCCGATATTCACCGGCAGGTGCTCGTCCGACATCATGAGCCGGTAGATGCCCTCGATCAGGTCGGACACATAGCAAAAGCTCCGCGTCTGTTTCCCGTCTCCATAAACCGTCAGCGGCGTTCCGCTCAGCGCCTGAAACACGAAATTGGGAAGCGCGCGGCCATCGTTCAAGCGCATGCGCGGGCCGTAAGTATTGAAAATTCGCACGATGCGCGTGTCCACCTTGTGGTAGCGGTGATACGCCATAGTCATGGCTTCCGCAAACCGCTTAGCCTCGTCGTAAACACCGCGCGGCCCGATGGGATTCACGTGTCCCCAGTATTCTTCATTCTGTGGAGAGACCTCCGGGTCGCCATAGCACTCGCTGGTGGAGGCCAGAAAAAATTTTGCATTCTTTGCCCGCGCTAAGCCCAGCGCATTGTGCGTTCCGAGTGCACCCACCTTTAACGTGGGAATGGGCATCTTCAGATAGTCCACGGGGCTCGCGGGCGAGGCAAAATGCAGGATGTAGTCCACCGGCCCTGCTACATCAATGTAGTTCGACACATCCGCGCGCAGCATCCGGAACTTCGGATGTTTCAGCAAGTGCGCGACATTGCTGTCCACTCCCGTGACCAGGTTGTCCAGAGCCAGTACGTCCCAGCCCTCCGCAATCAACCGGTCGCATAAGTGCGATCCCAGGAAACCAGCTCCTCCTGTGACTACCGCACGCATGCACCCTCCCTGAAAAATGCAAACTGACAGTTTACCCGGAGCTTTGGCAATTTGACCACCGCGTTCCCCCGGGATAGCATGCGCACGCTTCTCTATGGTTGCTTCCCAACACGTCCCGGCGCCCGTCACGCAAAGAAAGCGCCGCTGGATCATCGTCACGGCCATTGCTTGCATCCTCATTGTCTTGGCTCTCGTAGCCTTTTTTGGTGTCGGCCGATGGCTCGTCGTCGAAGATCCCCTGGCGAAAGCACGCGCCATTGCCGTGCTCAGCGGAGGAATGCCCGTGCGCGCCCTTGAAGCCGCTAAGCTCTATCGCCAAGGGCTTGCGCCGGAGGTTTGGCTCACACACTCGTCTGAACCTGGAGAATCTTTGAAAGCCTTGGGAGTTCCTTTCGAAGGCGAAGATGTTTACAGCGCTCGTGTTTTAGTCCACGAAGGCGTTCCAGAGGGCGCCATTCATGTGCTCTCGCCTGCGATTGTGAATACCGCAGATGAGGTGAAGGTAATCAGCGCAGCTGTCGCTCGCGGGGAAGATCGCGCCGTAATTCTTGTTACCAGCAAGCCCCACACGCGGCGTGTGCGGCTGCTTTGGCGAAAGCTCGCTCCGCCGGAATGCCACGCCATTGTGCGCGCCGCTTCCGAAGACCCTTTTGATCCCCGCCATTGGTGGCGCAACTCCGCCGATGCCCTTGACGTGGTGCGCGAAGTTCTCGGTTTGATGAACACTTGGGCCGGCTTGCCACTCACCCGCACGCGTTGACGCCTCTGTCTGAAGACGTTTGATCGCTGTGATCCCACTCGCAGAGCGCCCTGCCATGTCATTCCGATTTTTTCTTGCATTTGCAAAGCAAATGTCGGCCTGCGCAGTCGAGGAATCTCTCTTCAACTTCGGCATTCAGGCTCAGAAGAAAAAGAATCTCTTTCGCCGGCGTGATGGCGGCAATGCTTCTTCCACTTCAGGAACGTGCGGCAGGTCCCGGCCTTCGAACGCGGCCCCCGGATTTTCTTGAAATAGTGCGCGGGCTTTTTCCTCTCCGAAGTGGTCCGTTACCACGTCATACGCGGGCAGCAGCCGCAGCGGCCTCGTCTTGTTATTGTGTGCATCGCTGGCCACGAAATGAATCATCCCCTCGCCAATCCATTGCAGGGCGATTTGCTGGGCCGTGGGTCCGAACGTGCCCGTGAGCGCGTTTCCGGTCACTTGCGCAAAACAGCCGCGCCTCACCCATTCTCTCAGCCGCTCCGGATGCGTGCGCAAAATTCCGTTGCGTTCTGGATGCGTAACAATCAGGCGCATTCCGGCTAGCTGCATTTCGTGCAACGTCCGGTCCATCGCCGGAGGAATGGAGATTTCGTTGAATTCCACCAGCAAATAATCGTGCTGATTGATGCAGTACTGCCGGGGCTGCTTGCGCAGTGCGGCCAGATTCTCGGGATTGAGGTGAAAGTCACAGCCCGTGGCGATCTTCAGCCGGCCGCCGATGCGGGCCTGCAATTCATCGCGCAGCCGGCGAACTTGTGCAAAATCAAACCAGAACTTGTCGCTCGCGTGTGGCGTAGCGACCACGTGAGTTATGCCGTCGGCAATCGCCGTCTCCGCCATTTCCAGCGATTCTTCCAGCTTATCGGGACCATCGTCGAGCCCCGGCAGGATGTGACAGTGCAAATCGACCATCCGGGTCCTTCCTTCATCTCCACCATGCACTGAACGCCTGCCATGTGCCCAGCGCGAACAAGATTCCTGCGAAAACCTGCCGCATCCGCTGCGGCTTCAGCTTCTCCGCCAGCCTTCCTCCCAAGATTCCTCCCACGAACACTCCCGGGATCAGCAACAACCCGGTCTTCCATGAAACGAAGCCTTCCCGTGCGTAAGCCACCAGCGCCAGCGCTCCAGTAGGCGGAATCAACGCCACCAAGCTTGTCCCCTGGGCACGGTGCTGGCTAAAGGAAAACAGCAAAACCAGCAGGGGCACGAGCAGCACTCCGCCCCCAATTCCAAACATGCCGGAAGCGATTCCGCAGACGCAAGCGATCAGGAAAATTCCCGCGTCTCGTCCTATCCCCTTATCCATGTGCACTCTCCCCCTCCGCAACCGTCGGCCCGTGTCCCGGCTGCGCCTTTCTCCACAGCAGAATTGCCGAAACCATCAAAAAGCAGCCGAACAGTCCCTGAAGATGGCGCGAAGGCATCGGCAACGCTACCAGGCTTCCTCCGAACGCGCCGAGTAACATTCCCAGCGCGCACAGAATTCCCGCTCTCAAATCGACCCGGCTTTGCTTCCAATATTCGATCAGCGCGCCAAGCCCGATCGGCGGCAGCAAAATAAAAAGGGAAGTGCCCTGCGCCAGGTGTTGGTCCATACCCAGCAGATAAACCAGAGCGGGCACTAGCACGACCCCGCCTCCAATACCCAGAAGCCCCACCAGGACGCCCACACCAAGTCCCAACAGGAGAATGATCAAAGTCATGGCCACCCCGGCGCGGCGAAAAGATCGTTAAGGCATAAAAGCCGTGCACTCTTCTATCTTATCTTCTATTCTCCTGGAGCAGGTGGCGACATTCCCGTGTGAAAGCCCCGGCAAATATCAGGGTGAACACCGCATTTTCCTGTTTCCGGTGAAATTGCTATACAATCTCTCTTTGTCGCGTCGCGCCGATTCCTCGCTGGCCGAAGTGGGGCTGGGGCACAGCAGCGAGTAAACCGTATCCAGGAAAACAAAATTTTGCTGAATTCAACGCATTTGGAGTTTGGATTACAAGGAGTGTGACTTAACCCATGCCCATCGACCGGAAACCCGAATTCTTCAAAGGCGCGCAGCTCAAAGTCGGAATCATCGGCTGCGGCTACGTCGGCTTGCCGCTGGCCTTGCGCTTTGCTGAAGCCGGTCACAAGGTCACTGGTTTCGATACCGATCCGGTCAAAGTAGAGATGCTGAATGCCGGCCGCTCTTACATCCAGCATATCCCGCAAAACAAGATTCAGCAGTTCGTCATCAGCAGGCACTTCAGCGCCACCACGGATTTCGCAAGACTCCGTGAAGCGGACGCGGTCTTGATCTGCGTGCCTACTCCTCTCGATGAGCGACGTGAACCCGATTTGAGTTACGTCGAGCAGACGGCTCTTTCCATTTATCCGCACCTCCAAAAAGGGCAACTCATCGTCCTGGAATCAACCACCTATCCCGGAACCACCGAAGAGCTCGTCCTGCCCATCCTCGAACGAAGCGGCCTGCGCTGCCCCATCGCCAACGGCCAGGACATTGAGGAAACTTGCTGTGATTTCTGGCTGGCATTTTCGCCCGAGCGGGAAGATCCCGGCAACAAACAATTCGGGCTTGCCCAGATTCCAAAAATCGTGGGTGGTGTCAATCCTCCCAGCGGCCGCGCCGCGCAAGCGCTCTACAGCCAAGTCGTTGCTCGCGTCGTTCCCGTCAGCTCCACGCGCGCCGCGGAAATGGCCAAGCTGCTCGAAAACATTTTCCGCTGCGTCAACATCGCCCTCGTCAACGAGCTCAAGCAGCTTTGCTTGCGCATGAACATGGACATCTGGGAAGTGATCGACGCTGCCGCCACGAAACCTTTCGGCTACATGCCGTTCTATCCTGGGCCCGGCCTCGGCGGCCACTGCATTCCTGTCGATCCGTTTTATCTTTCGTGGAAAGCCCGCGAATACGATTTCGCCACGCGCTTTATCGAATTGGCCGGCGAGGTGAATACTGCCATGCCTTATCACGTGGCCGATGCCACCGCCAACGCTCTCAACGAACACAAAAAGAGCATGAAAGGTTCGAAAATCCTCTTGCTCGGCGTGGCTTACAAGAAAGACGTGGACGATTTGCGCGAATCACCTTCGCTCAAGATCATGCAGCTTTTTCTTCAGCACGGCGCGGCGCTAGATTACAACGACCCGTATTTCCCGCAACTCCACAAGATGCGTCACTACAATTACGAAGACATGAAATCCGTGCCTCTGACTCCACAAACGCTCGCCAGTTACGATGCCGTGGTGATCGCCACCGACCATTCGAGCTACGACTATACGTCCATCGTTGACAGCGCCAAGCTGGTCATCGACACGCGCAACGCCACGCGCCGCGTCATGCGTCACCGCGAAAAAATCGTCCTCTGCTGATGTCCTATCTTTGTGGGGCGCGCTTCAGCGCGTCCCTAAGAGCGTTTCCTTGACATCCTAGTTGGCTTTGGGATTCGGTTCCAAGTTTTCCTGCTGATCCTTCACCAGCGCCACGCGCGCCATGGCAAAGGGCATGATCGCTTCCAGCAGCACTGGCGTTCGCGCCTCATCATTCGCCAGGTACAGCGTGAAGTAAGCGTCTTTCGACTCCACGCCATTTTCAAAAACGTGAATCTCAATCTTTGTTGCGCGGTAATCTCCCGCGGGCACGCCCACCGCCACCGACGAATTCGCCAGCTTTGCGCGAACGTCATACAGCTTGTGCCCATCATAGACCGGGCTGCTGACCTGCCGCGTGCTCGTCCAATCGGTGGTTCGCAAAAATTGCATGAATCCCAGCGGGTCGCGCGTTCCCGGCACGATGCGTGCCTGGGTGGCGTCCTTCGGTGCAGGCTCCCTGCCCGTCGGCGTCATTCGCTGGATCGACTGCACTTTCTGGCCGCGCTCGTTCAGCCGCATTTCATATTGCAGGGACGCCAGCGTTCGCGCGTCGCTGTACGAATCAAATTGATCGTCCACCTCGAACACGATGCGCAGCGGTTTCAGGGTGTGCGCCGTGGCTTGCAAATGCCAAACGCTTTTGCCCAGGAAATTTCCCTGGCCCGCCACTTTCAGCGTCAGCGTCGCCACATTTTCGAGTTTGGCCACGTCCGCCGTGTAATTCAGCACTTCTCCGGTCTTCAGCGGCAGCGCCGCCTCTGCGGGAAGCTCCTTCTTTTCTGCTTTTGTCTTTGAAGCGGGCTTCTCGGACGGGCCGCTCGTCGGAGAATTTCCCAGCACGGCTTCCTGAAATCCCGACGGCTCCGGCGTAACCACGTCGGGAAGAGGGAGCGCCTGCTCGCCTCGCGCGCGCAGCCAGTAAAAACCTCCCGCAGCCAACCCCAGTACCACCAGGGCGCCAACTGCGACCGTAATCTTTCGGCCCATGGCCATCTTTAGACGTTCCTCGGTACGGAAACGTTCCTCGAATCCGGCGCTTGCCTGCCGCATTCCGTCGTACAATATCGACTGTACGCGGAAATCCTCCGGCTTTCTTCGCCGGCGCGCCGCGAACTATCAGCGTATCAAAACGCGAGCTACGCGTCTTTCCGATGCTCGCGCGTGGTATTGTTGCGGCCACCTGTGCTTCGCCAACGTGCTCCCTGGTCCATGGTGGTTGCTAGAGGTTTAGGAGGTTTCCTGCATGCGCTATTTGGTGACCGGCGGCGCCGGTTTCATCGGCTCGAACACCGTCGACGAGCTTGTCCAGCGCGGGCATAGCGTCGTCGTGCTCGATGATTTCTCCGCCGGCAAGGAAGAAAATCTCGCCGAAATCCGCAACAAGATCACCTTCATTAAAGGCAGCATCACAGACATCGAAACCGTCCGCAAGGCCATGCACGAAGCCGAATATGTCCTGCACCTCGCCGCCCGCACTTCCGTGCCGCGCTCGGTGAAAGATCCCCTCGAAACCAACCGCATCAATGTCGAAGGCACGCTCAATGTTCTCCTCGCCGCTAAAGAAACGAAGGTCAAGCGCGTCGTGTTTGCCGCTTCCTCCTCCGCCTACGGCGAAACGCCCGCTCTTCCCAAGCTCGAAACCATGCAGCCCGCGCCCATTTCTCCTTACGGCGTCAGCAAATACGTCGGCGAACTCTACGGCCAGGCGTTTCTCAAATGCTACGGCCTGGAAATGGTTTCCCTGCGCTACTTCAATATTTTTGGCCCGCGTCAGGATCCCAGTTCGCCGTACTCCGGCGTCCTGGCCAAGTTCTGCACCGCGTTTCTCGAAGAGAAGCAGCCGGTCGTTTTTGGCGACGGCGAACAAACCCGCGATTTCACCTTCGTTGACAACGCCGTCCACGCCAACCTACTCGCCTGCGAAGCGGCCAACGTGGCCGGCAAAGTTTTCAACGTCGGCTGCGGCGACCGCATCTCGCTCAACCAGGTCCTCGCTGCGCTGCGGAAAATTACCGGCAAGCCGCTCCAAGCCAAATACGATCCGCCGCGCGAAGGCGATATTCGCGACTCCCAGGCGGACATTTCCGAGGCTCGCAAATATCTTGGTTACGAGCCGCAAGTCGGCTTTGAACACGGCCTCCAGCTCACCTTCGACTGGTACCGCGAATCCCAAGCCAAAGCCGCCGCCAAAGAAGCCGCGGCAAAGGATGTCGCCGCAAAAGAACCCGCCGCCAAAGCGGAAAACTGACGAGATACCAATTGCCTTCCTCCCAGGTTTGTAAAGGCCGGGCCTGGCCTGCGCAGGCAGGCTTCAGTCCGGCTTTTTCTCCTTTGGAATTTCATGTAAGCGTCACCTTTTCAGGGAGGCATGGGTTCCTCCGCTTCTTATTGTGCGGGTTTTCCCGTGGTGAAAAGTCCGTGCATGGGCACACCCCCGTTGAACGGCAAAGAGTGCGGAAGCAATTGATAAGAAAGGGGTTGCGAGTGCTCCGTTGGATGCAAAGAGTGCGGAAGCCTTTGAAAACAAAGGGGATAAAGTGGCGAATAGCGATGGTGAGAGAAAGAGGAGAGGCTGAAGAAACGAATGGTCCCTCGCCTCGGCCCGGGATAAAGGGAGGGGGTCGCAAGTGTGGCAAACAAAGGATTTGCGGCGGCGTGTTTTTGGAAGTGTGGCAATGATTGGACTTAGGAGGCAATTTCTCGGATGTGTGGCAAATGAAGGAGTTAGTGACTGGTACCTGGTGACTAATGACTTGTGAAAGGCGGATCGCGGGAGGAAGCAACGGCCAGTCTGGGTGGTCCCAGAGGGCCTGTCGACAATAGAGTCGCGAAGCCACAACTTATGCTAACCTATATTTAATAATTTGTCAAGTCCACATAAAGTACTGATATTGGAGGGATTTGCGGGGCGATTCGAATGGAAATGGCGTAAGAGCAAGAAAACACAGGGGTAGAGTTCGCAGGGGACGGTCACTTAGGAAGATCGTGGGCTTTCAGAGGAAAGAAGAGCTAACGAGGACCGGACCGACAATACATTGTCCATCCGAACATCTCATCCACACAGGCAACAAGCGATGCGTCCGCTCCCATACCTCAGCGCTCGAATATCTTTGTTCGGTTTTGCGAGCCTGGTCTTTCTCCTAACGGCTTGTCAAAAGAACCGGGTGACGGCCCCTGTGCCCGGCTCATCCGGCATCGCTGTCTTCACCGCGATGAAACCGCCGAAAGAGAAGCAGCCTCTGGCTTAGGCAGCCAGCTACCAAGGGACGGAAAGACGGCTATTTGCTGGGATGGAGCGGCTGCCACAGTTCAATTTTGTTGCCGTCGGGATCGAAGATCCAGGCAAAGCGGCCGTAGCTTTCGTCTTGGCGCTTAGGGTCGATTTGGACGCCTTCTTTGGCGAGGCGTTCGAGCAATGCATCGAGGTCGTCGACGATATAGTTCAGCATGAATGAGGCGGAGCTGGGCTCAAAGTATTTGGTGTTGCCGGGGAAAATGCTCCAGACGGTCATCTGCTCACTTTCAGGATTGTCTTTTTCGCGCCACAGCAGCATGGCCTCATGGCCGCCATCCCCGAGGCCGAGATGCTTTGCGTACCACTCTTTCATTTGCTGCTGATTCGGGGACTTGAAGAAGATACCCCCGATGCCTAGGATGCGGCCCCGCTGGGTCATAATGTTGTTTTCCTTTCTTTTTGATTGTACGGGGCAATGCCGCCTCAGCTCCAATGCAGCAGCGCTCCGCTCCTCTTCCGATAGCGGACCATGCCAGCTGGCAGCGGGCCGGGGCATGTCCTAGTATCCCGTAGAACGTTCATGATACGGCGACTGCTGGTTGCGATGGCGCTTTCTTCCGGAGGACCGCGGCGGAGAGAAGCGTGATGACGAGGCCGACGGGGAAGGGCTCGATGAAGGTTATAGCCATATTAAAGAACGGATTCTTGTACATCACTTTGAGCTTCTCGAGCTCTTCGGATTTTTGGTGGATTGCGGCGGCGGTCGCGCCGGAGGCTTGCATCTTCTGGATCACCTGAGCGCCGTACTTGTCCATAAAGTCCGGCATGAAATGGAAGTAGACGATTTCCCAAGTGGCAACATAAAAGAGGCAAGAGATTACGGTGATGGCGAGGCCGACGAGAAAGGCTTTGCCGAAGGTGATCTGACCTTCTGCCACGTTGTCGCGGTAGGAGCGGACGCCAAAGAAGACAAGCAGCAGGGAGAGGACGATGGTCGTGTAACCGAGGACATAGCTGTGGCCGATGCGGTCCGCGAAGGGGACCGTGGCGATCATCATGAGCGATGAAATCACACCGGAAATGAGGCCGAAGGTGAGAATGGTCTTTTTCACTGGCTTCTCCTGAAGCATGGATTGCGATGCGGACGCACTTTAGCGCGGTCGAAGAGAAGTTGTCGTCATTCTTTTGAGTGATTTTGGGGGTTGGGGCAAAAAATCATGCGTTTGAGGGACCGGTTCATGACCGGTTCAGGGGATCAGGCGGAGTTCTTTCGCCAGTTGAACCGCCTGGGTGCGTCGCTTGGCGCCCAATTTGTCAAAAACGCGGCTGGAATGGGTCTTGACGGTGTTTTCGCTGACGAAAAGCTTGGCCGCGATCTCGCGGTTGCTCAGGCCTTGCGCGATGTGTTCCAGGATTTCCAGTTCGCGAGGAGTGATGCCGAGGGCTTCCCGTTTGCGGTCGTCGGGAAGGAAGGGTTGGCCGGCTGGGACAGGGACTTCCTTAATGACCACGCGCTCCTGCTTGCCGGTGAGTCTCAGGCCGAACCAGATACCCAGAACCGCGAAAGTGGCAGCGACGAGGCCGCCATAGATTTCGATAGAGTGCTCGATGACCAGAAACCGGTACTCCATCCACTTCAGCGCGGCGATGAGCAGTCCGCCGACTATTCCAAAAAGGAGAACGTGGCGCTTCATAGTCTTCCGTTGAAGGAATTCCACTAGAGGGTAGCCCGGTCCGTTCCCGCTCATCAAGTGTTCGGCGAGACAGCAAGGCGTATTCGATTACTTCCAGTTTGTCATGACCAGACCCAAGAGCCCACCCTCCAAAACCGAGGGTGGGGCACCAGCAATTTCAATCACATTCGAGACTTCGCTAGCTCTTCTTCGCTTTGGCCTTCCTCTTTTCCATTCCCACCATCATCCCCGACGGCGGGTCCTTCCTGTTCAACCTGGCCGCCTCCGCAATCAACTTCTTCACTCCGGGCCTTTTCACGTCGGCCATGCTCCGAAGCCTTATGCTGCGCACGAACTTCGCCTGACCCTCCAACAATTTCTCGGGATCGGGAAGGGCCGCACCCCTGAGAAATGCAAGCGTGACATGTTCCTTCCCCAATACGAAGCAACACAACGGCCCATTGGAATCAAACGACGGCACCCTCCATGGGCTCACATACTCCTCGCAGCCCGCTGCCGTTTTCATCACCAACGCACGCACGGCCCTGGCGACACCCGTCAGCTTTCCCGCCTTCTTGACATATGCATCTATCCACAGCCGGCCTTCTTTCCCTTCAATGGTTGGCATCTAGCCCTCCTGAAGTCCAGAACGCGAATACAAGAGGCACGATGAATCGTGCCCCTACCGATGCGGCCGTGAATGGACGGCGCTACATAAAACCTGAGCAGAAGATGGCGACGTAAAGTCGCCGCTACAAACGCTTACACGATGCCGGCCTGAGCCGGGCGCTGCGTAGAACTCTCAAACACAAGGGCACGATGTATCTGCCCCTACTTAGACTACGGAACCGTCGTTTTGCCGTAGCTGAGCGGCTCGCCGGATTTGGGCACGTCGTAGTTGTTCCAGAAGAAAAGCGGTTCGAGTTTCTTCTGTTCCGGCCAAACCTGGTTCAGCGTGTCGCCCTCGAAGAGTTCGCCATTCTTCATCACCCAATGAATGGTGTTGGTGTTGTGGATGTCGTCGAGCGGATTCTTGTCGAAGATCACCAGGTCCGCCAGCTTGCCCGGCTCGATGCTGCCGATCTCGGTGGGACGCCCGACGATGTGCGAGCCATTTACGGTGGCGCACTTCAGCACTTCCATCGGCGTCATGCCGCCCGAGGCGAGCATCCACATCTCCCAGTGGTAGCCCAGGCCCTGGAGCTGCCCGTGGCTGCCGACGCCGACGAGGCCGCCAGCGCGTTCGAGCTTGGCCATCTGCGCGGCGAGCTTCGGGAATTCGTATTCGTCCTTGCGGAACCATTCCGGGCGCCGCTTGGTTTTTTCGTCAATGATGCGATGCGGTGTGAAGCGGTTGAGCTTGGCGTTGTCGTGAACTTCGGTGTTTTCGTACCAGTAGTTTTCGCCGAACGGGCCGCCGTAATTCACGATAAGGGTCGGCGTCTCCGCGACACCTGATTTTGCGAAGGTTTGCACCACGTCGTTGTAAAGCGGAGTGATCGGAATGGTGTGCTCGTTGCCGTGGAAGCCGTCGATGACGTGGGTCAGGTCCAGCTTGAGATCGAGAGCGCCTTCGGTGGTCGGCATCATCTCGAGTTCCCTCGAGGCTTGCACCATGAATTCCCGCTGCTTGCGGTTGCCGACGAGGTAGCTCTTGATATTGTGCGTGCCGTAGTAGTCGCGATATTTGGTCAGCACGCCTTTTACTTCCTCTTCGGACTGGAAGTTGTTGTCGGAAAAGACGCCCGGTCCGGTGGAGTAGGCGCGCTGTCCCAGGATATCGCCGGTATCCACGAGGTCTTCGTAGGCGAACATGTCGTTGCTGAAAGTTTGCACATCAAGGCCAGCAGTCACGCCATAGGCCAGGTTGGCGAGGAATGCCCAATTTTGCTTGTCCAAGATGCCGCGGCGGATTTCAATCCAGTGGGCGTGCGTATCGACGAAGCCGGGAGTGATAGTTTTGCCGCTCACGTCAAAAACTTTGGCTCCGGCGGGCACAGCGCCGCGCGCGCCAACGCTCTTGATGCGATTGTTCTCGACCACGATATCGGCGTTCTTGAGGACCTCGTCGCCCTTCATCGTGACGACCGTTGCGCCGCGCAGAACGATCGTGCCCTTGGGAGTCTTCCGCGGCATTTCCAGATCGACCTTGACCTCGGATACGTCCTTTTCGCGTTCTTTGAGTTTTTTCTCTTCTTTCTTGGCTTCGGCGGCCTGCGCGGTATCCTTCTTGTCCTTATCGTCGGCCTTGGCGTCGCTGTCTTTCTTGTCCGCGTCTTTCTTCTCGCCTTCCTTCTTTTCTTCCTTGGGCGCTTCAAACTTGATCGAGGCGAGCGGCTGGCGGAAATAACTCGCGCCCACAGCCCAAGTGATGGTCTTGCCGCCATCGGTCCAGCCAAAATAATCGGCGCCAATGTCCGTGATGCGCTTCACGGGAACGGAAGGCGTCATGATATTCACGGTGGGCGCTTCGCCGGCGGTGGCGGGCAAGGGCATGAGGTAAAGCTGATTCATGACGTGCGCCAGGGCATATTGACCGTCCGGGCTGGGCACAATGTCGTCCGCAGAAACGGGCTCTTCCGCGAAATACAAACCTTGTCCCTTGACGATCAGGTGCGTGCGGCGATCCGTGCCATCGTAGCGCAGGGAGATCAATCCCTGCGGCGTGTACACGTAAATGCGGTCTTTGTCGTTCGCGAAATGCGGGCCGCCCGCGCCGCGAGCGGGCAGGATAAGATTGGCGTCGCCGCCTTCCGCGGGAATCCATACGAGGTCGGCGTTGGGTGTTTGCCCGCCATCGAAGCCGCTGTTCTCGCGGTCGTACGCGTTGCCGCGCAGCAGCACGATGCGCGTGCCATCCGGCGACCACACAGGATTGCTGTAGACGGCGAGAGATTTGGAAAGCTGCTGCGGCTGGCCGCCGCTTGCGGGAATCTTCCAAAGTTGGCCGCCCTCATTGGTCCAACTGACATAGGCGATCCACTTGCCGTCGGGTGACCAGGCGGGCTGAAATTCGGTGGAGTCGCCGCTGGTCAGGCGATGAGGCTTGCCGTTCGGCAGGTCGAGCGCATAAAGATGCGTCATCACGGAAAACGCCAGCGTTTTGCCGTCGGGAGATTCCGTCGGATCCATGATCAGCCGCACCTTGACGGGGCCGGAGGCTTCTTTTTGCGGGAAATCAAGTTTCGGCCCAAGGTCGAGGGAAACATTGGCGGTGAAGGGAATCACCTGCTCGGCGCCGGTTTCGAGATTCAGGCGGCGGATTTTGCCGTTCTGGTTATAGACGATTTCTTTCGCGCCGGGAAGAAAAGCATAGCCGGGGAACAGGTCGCGCGTAAAAAGAGCTTCCTGATCGTCGCGCGTGATGGGATAGCGCACCCAGTGATCTTCGCCGCTGTGCAGATTGCGCAGGCGCAGACCGGTTTCCGTCTCGTAGCGGCTAATGTAGAGGAGAAACTGGCCGTCGGGAGAAAGCAGCGGACGAAAAGCGCTTTCCGGCTGCTGGATGATCACATCCTCATCGCCGGTCCGGCGATCTTTCCGCTTAATGACCCACTGCGGGAGCATCGCGTTGTAAGAGAAGTCACCATGGCGTTCCGCGTAGTAAAGGTACCGGCCGTCGGCGGAGGCGACCACGCCCATGTCATTGGGCCTATCCTGGCGGCGGATCGTGGGCGTGGGCTTGGACTTGGTGATTTGAATGCCCGTGCCGCCGTCGATATGGTACATCCAGATTTCGCGCGGACCGATGCCGAAGTTGGTCTTGGAGACAAAAATATATTTTCCATCAGGCGACCAGCTCGGGGAGGCAAACTCGCTGTTCGGATCTTTCGAAACTTGCTTGGGCTCGCTGCCGTCCGCTTTCATGACCCAAATGTTTTCCATGCCCTCGCGGTCGGAGAGGAAGGCGATCGATTTGCCGTCGGGGGAAAATCTGGGCTGGGAGTCGAAAGACAGGCCGCCGTCGATGAGCTTGGCCTGGCCGCCTTCGATGGGAAGAGTGTAAATATCGCCGAGCAGTTCGAAGACGATGGTCTTGCCGTCGGGAGAGACGTCGAGCGAAAGCCAGGTGCCTTCATCGGTGGTGAACTCGATTTTGCGGTCGGGCTTGAGCGGCAGGCCTTTCTTTTCTTCTTTCTTCTCGTCCTTTTTTTCGTCTTTCTTGTCTTTCTCCTGCTTGGCGAGGCTCTGCTGTTTGGCGGCAGCTTGCGACGTGGCCGCGCCTCCGAAAACCGTTGTCAGAAGGAAGGCTGCCACCACATACCATGCGGTCAGACTGCGCAGGCTGGGCTGCTTCACGCTCATGAGTTCTCTCCTGTAAACCGGCAATGATTCCCGGAAATCGTTTTGGATCAGGGTGACGAGCTTGTGTGAAAACGCCAAAAATCATTTCCTCAGGGGCTAAAGCCCTATTGATGGCCCAGACCCTATGTCGGACCTGCCTGTGGCAGACAGGCTAAAGGTCCGACCCCCGGTTGCCACACAGACTCGCGACCGCGCAGAGCTTGAAATTGAGTTGAACACACCCTCTTGCAACGCTTAGACGCGGATACCCGGAAATTGTTTCGACATCCTAGCGCGATACGGTTGCGAAAGCACGCAAAGAAATTTTCGACGCGTGAACCGCAGGACCTAATGCTGCGTGGAAACGCAAGCTTTCATGCCATGGTTTGCCTTCCTTGCGCGCCACGGCGGCAGGCAGCAGGCAAGCTACGGCAGAGAGCCCCTGCGCTACAAGTGTGGGCGGGGCAAACCCCGCCCCTACACGTGGAGCAAGACAATAAGGAACTTACCGATCCGATTCCGCTTCGCCACCTGGGCCACGGCGGGGCTGCGGCGGAGCTGGAACAATGTGCGGAATCCCTGCGTCGTTCATTTTCTTATTGAGCGCGGGCAGATCTGTTTCCGAAATGCCCTTGACTTCGGCAGACGCCTGGCTAACCAACGTGGTCAGTTCCGCCAGTTTTTCCTGTTGCTGGCCGCCGGGAGCCGCGGCAAAGCCATCCAAATCGTTCAGCAACTCTTGCACCTGATTCGGAAGTGGCGCCGGCTTCCATTCGAGGGGCGGCCCGGCATTGCCGAGAGCCTGGCGCGGGCGGACGAATTTCTCCGCGACGGCGTCTACTTTTTTCTGGAGTTCATCCGCTGCTTTCACGATGTCTTCGGGAATCTTCGGGGCATTAGGCTTCCCGGCGTCCTTCTTCCATTGGTCTCGCGCGCTTGTTAGAGCGGTTTGTATGCCTTCAATGGTGGTGCGGTCTTTGCCCGTGGTCTTTTCCATGGCGTACAGCTTTTCGATGGCGTCGTGACGCGCTGAGCGGTCAGCCGCGGACATGGTGATGCGGTTGTCGTCTTCGACGGTGACTTTTTGCGTGGCTTCCTTGTCGCCGGCCTTGATCTTGACGGTGTATTCCCCGGGTTCGACGAGGGGGCCGCGCGGCCCGAACCCGTATCCCGCTGCGATGGCCTGTTCTTGTTCCGGCGTAGGCTCGGCGGCCGGGTTTTGGCGCAGGTCCCAGGTTGTGCGGTTCACGCCGGCGGCACCGGGCCCGTCAAACTCGCGAACCACTTTGCCGTCTTTATCGAGCACGGTGATTTTGACTTTGCCTTCTTTCTTCTCGGCGGCCTCGCCTCTTGCTTCCCTTCTGGGCCGCTGTTCCGCCGCATCACCGCTGCTCCTTTTGGGCGCTTCCGGCGGAACGGCATCCTTGAGGTAGTAGCTCAGGAGCGCGCCGTAGGGCGGATTCTTGGCGGTGAACATTTGCTGGCCGGCGCTCCAGCGGCGTTGGCGAATGAACCAGGTCGTGGCTGTTCGCGGCGGGAAAAAAGTCAGCGGCGAATTGGCTACGTTCGAATCCATTTTCTCAAGGGGCGTCAGGTCGTCGAAAATCCAGATGGAACGGCCGTGGGTTGCGAGGACCAAGTCGTTGTCGCGCGCCTGAATTTCGATATCGTCCACGGGAACGGTCGGAAAATTATTTTTGAGCGCGGTCCAATTGGCACCGCGGTCCCAGGAAACCCACAACCCGAATTCCGTTCCGGCAAAGAGCAGATTCGTGTTGCGCGGATGCTCGCGGATTACATGCACGGTTCCGGCGGAATCGGGGATGCCGTTGCGGATGGCTTTCCAAGTTTCTCCGTAGTCGGTGGTCGAGAAAATATAGACGTTGTAATCGTCGCTGCGATGCCCGTCAAATGTGGCGAAAGCCGCGCCTTCCCCCGTTTTCGAGGCCACCACGCGGCTCACGTAGGTGCCTTTCGGCACGCCGGGAACTTTCGAGACGACATTCTTCCAGGTCTTGCCGCCATCGCGGGTGACTTGCAGGTTGCCGTCGTCAGTGCCGACCCAAAGCACATTGGAAGTGAGCGGCGATTCGCTTAAAGTCGTGATCGTCGGATATTCTTCCACGCCATCGTTGCGCGAAAGGGTGTTTTTATCCGGCACTTTTCCGAGAATCGGCAGCTTGCTGCGATCGACTCCGGTGGTCAGATCGCCGCCAAGGCGCGTCCAACTGTCGCCGCGGTCGGTGGATTTGAAGAGATAGTTGCCGCCGTAATAGATGGTCGTATGGTTGTGAGAAGAAATGGCCACCGGGGAATTCCACTGGAAACGGTAATGCGGCTCGCCGGCTTTGGCTTCCGGCATGATGGAGCGCTGCTGGCCAGTGCGCATGTCGCGGCGGGCGACGTGGCCGTCCTGTGACTCCGTGTAGACAATCCACGGTTCAACGTTGTCGATGGCGGCATAGAAGCCGTCGCCGCCGTGAATCACTTGCCAGTCTTCGTTGACGATGCCGTCACGCGTGAGGGTCTGACTCGGCCCGCACCAGCTTCCGTTGTCCTGCAAGCCGCCGCAGATGTGGTAAGGCTTTTCGTTGTCGAGCGAGATTTCATAAAACTGGCCGATGGCGATGACGTTGAGAAAATTCCAATTTTTCCCCGCGTCGTCGCTCCAGTGGATGCCGCCATCAGAGCCGGTAATCATGTGATTGGAATTGGCGGGATCGATCCACATGCCGTGAAAGTCGCCATGAATTCCGTGGACGCGCTGCGTGGCAAACGTTTTTCCACCGTCTTCGGAGTAAAACATCTGCGCTCCCAGCTCCCAGATGCGCAAGTCATTGTTGGGATCAACGCGAATCTGGCTGTAATAGGAAGGACGCGGGTCAGTCTCGCCCATCCTCTTCCACGTTTCGCCCTTGTCTTCGCTGCGGAACGTGCCGCCGTGTTCATGCTGGATCTCGGCGTAAACAATGTTGGGATCTTTGCGGTAAATATCGAGGCCGATGCGTCCGGTGTCGCCGCCACCGTTCTCCCAAGGCAAACCCTTCGTGAGTTTCTTCCAGGTCGCGCCGCCGTCGGTCGTTTTGTAAATGGCACTGTCGGGTCCGCCGCCGTCGAACCCGAACGGCGTGCGGCGGCGCTCGTACGCGGCCGCGTACAAAATGTCCGGGCTTTGGGGATCCATGGCGATGTCGCTCACGCCGGTGTCGTCATTGATTTTCAGCACGAGGGACCAGGTCTTGCCGCCGTCGCTGGTCTTGTAAACGCCGCGCTCGGGATTGGGGCCCCAGAGATGGCCTTGCGCGGCCACGTAGACGACATCGGGATTTTTCGGATGAATCACGATTCTTCCGATGTGGTGGGTCTTCTCGAGCCCCATGTTCTTCCAGGTTTTGCCGCCATCGAGAGACTTGTAGATGCCGTCGCCCCACGAAGAGCTCTGGCGGTTATTCGGCTCGCCGCTTCCCACCCAAACGATCGACGGATCCGAAGGCGCGATGGCGATATCGCCGATAGTCGAAACGCCTTCTTTATCGAAGACCGGCTCCCAAGTCGTGCCGTTGTTCGTGGTTTTCCAGACGCCGCCGGAAGCCGTGCCGACGTACACGATGTTCGGATTGCTTTCGACCACGGCGAAGTCATCGATGCGGCCGCCCATGACCGCGGGACCAATCTCACGAAATTCCAAATTCTTGAATTTGTCGGTGGAACTTTGCGGTTCGCCCGGCGCGGCTAATGTGCTCGCAGCCGCGGCGAACAGGAACACCACGCAAGCGAGAATGGTCTGAAGGGTCCTCGACGTTTGCTTCATTTCTCTCTCCTCATGCGCAAGGCCCGGCATCTTACCCCTGGTTGAGCCCTTGCACACCAAATGTTTC
>JAWOLO010000455.1:0-23465 GCA_033853375.1 Terriglobia bacterium | reverse complement strand
TGTGCAACGTCTTTGTTTTCACTCGGTTTCATTCTATTACATCGAGCCCATTCCTGCCATGACCCTTCGGTAGGGAAGCACGAGCTCTCCAGCAGAGGCTCAAGCGCGCAGGCACTGCAGGCCATTGTACTTTCAAAGGTTACGGTGCTGTGTTCCAATACCCAGTCTTCGATTCGTCAGCCCACTCGGTCCAACTCGCCCTTTTCCGATAGGGAACCAGCAAAGCAAACCCATTTTCTGCATCGGTTGGGAACGGCATTGTTCTTGGTCCCTTCGTCTGAGCCCCATTTACGAGAGCCCCGAAATCTCTCACAGAGGCGAGAATCGGTAGCGCACACTAGAGCATTCGGTTCGCAACCGAATGCTTCTTCAAGGGCCGCTGTATCAGGTGCTGCGCTCATGAGTGGTGCAACGGTCTAGGAAACCGTTACATTTTGGTGCAAAGTGTTTGGAAATTTGATGGCCGAAATCGCTTTCGTCGGTAAGTGAAGAGGCCGGGATATTACGCATGGGTATGTTTCTCCCACGGATGCGTGCGTGAGTTATCAGACGCTCTACACGGCACTGAAGGAATTCGAAGTGGACTTGCATCAACACATCCATCTAGAAAACCAACATCCTTTTCCCTCGCGCGATCGAGCTAGAGTCGCGGTCGTTCTAATAGAGGCCTACTCAGGCCCAGAAGTGTTGGCGGACGATTAAGACATGACTCTCCTTCGTGGGGAAAGTCGGTTATCCTGGCAATCGGGGCGGGCAGAGCTGACGTTCCGCCATGAAATACAAGACTCGCCGTAAGATCGCGAGTAACTGCCAGCAAGAGACACATTGTTGAGCTCATGCTTTTCCTGGGGGTTCGACTAGGCATCTCACCTTGCTCGATTGGGAATTGAGCAGACTGTTCGAAAGTATTCGACCCGATGAAGAAGGAGTTCTATGAGGAACAAGCTGCCACAGCCAGTTCAAGGCCTGCGGAAAACCTACCCCGGTGTCTGGAAGAGCTTTCAGGATTTGGGAGAGCAGTGCCATCGTGCCGGACCACTGGATGAGCGCGTACGCCGGTTGGTGAAGGTCGGCATTGCAGCGGCAGCTCAGTCCGAGGGGGCGGTGCATTCGGCCGTTCGTCACGCACAAACTGCCGGCGTCTCTCCGAAGGAGATTCGCCACGCCGTTCTCTTAACAATCACAACCATCGGGTTTCCCAGAGCGATGGCCGCCCTGAGCTGGGCCGAAGATATCCTGAGGCGCTCGCTTCGCTGAGGGTTTACCTGGGAGCATGGGTTTGACTGGTGTACACCCCGTTCTCCAGCGAGTATTTGCCTAAGCTCCTTCCTTTAAGAACAGAAAAGCGGACTGTGACCTCGTCACGTGCTGCTGTATTCCCGGTCACTGAGTTCACCCCACGCGTCTCGCATACTGGCTGCTATTCAGGAATACAAGGCAGGAAATTCCTGAATGGAGAGCTCAGCAACTTGCTCCTTCAGCATGCTTCCGAACTTGCGATTCGTGCGACGCTCTTTCTCGCGCAGCAAGCGCCGGGGAAGCTCTCTCCGGTCCATGAGATCGCGTCATATTACGGAGTTTCGGAAGCATATCTGGCAAAGATTCTTCAACGTCTTGCAAGTTGCGGTCTGGTTCGGTCTTTCCGTGGCCCCGGGAAGGGGATGGAACTCGGGCGGGCACCTGACGCGATTTCCCTGGCCGCAATCATTGGGGCAGTCGAAGGTTCAAAAGAACTGAAGAACTGCGTTCTGGGTTTGGGATTGTGCTCGGAAGATAATCCCTGCGCTCTTCACGAAGAATGGCTTCCCCTCCGTACCGCAATTCACAACTTCCTTGAAAAGACGACGCTGGCGGATCTGGTGCACGTGGCGGAGCGGCGATCCCGCCAAAAGGAGCCGCAACTTGCGCGGCCTAACTACGTCGAAACCGAGACGGGCGACGCGCCGGAAAGGGAGCGGCTGTAATGAAGCCAAAATTTTCGTTTTGCGCTCTGGTGCTTCTAGGTTTGTTGCCGGCGAAAGTCTCCGCACAGCAACCAGCCGATTTCTTTCACCAATACTGCACAGCCTGCCACACGATCGGCGGCGGCCGCTTGACCGGGCCGGACCTGAAGGACGTCACCAAGCAGAAGGACCGCGCTTGGCTCGAGCATTTTATCCAGAACCCAAAGGCAGTGATCGATAGCGGGGATCCCTTCGCCCTGCAATTGCAGCAGGATGCGCGCGGCATAGTGATGCCCACGATACCCGGGATGAACCCGCAGGTGGCGAAGGGGCTGATTGACTTCATCGAAGCGGAATCACTCTCGGGGAAATCGCGCTTCACGGGAGCAAGCATCAGCGACCGGCCGTTTACACCAAACGACGTTATGAACGGGATGGCGCTCTTCACGGGCAATCAGAAATTGACCCAGGGCGGGCCGCCGTGCATTTCCTGCCATACGCTCGGCACGGTTGGGGGTTTGGGAGGAGGGCGCTTGGGACCGGACCTGACAAGAGTGTACGAGCGGTTGGGCGGACGAAAAGCAGTGGGAACGTGGCTTTCCGCACCGGGAACACCGACCATGCAATCCGTATTTCGGCAACATCCCCTGCAGCCCGAAGAAATCCTGCCGCTGCTTTCTATCTTTGAAGATGCTTCCAACCGCTCGCAGCCCGTGGATACGACGAGCGAGATCAATTTCTTCGTAATGGGTTTCGCGGGTACCGGGCTGGGTCTTTTGTTGATGGGCTGGATCTGGCAGAGCCGTCTGCGTTCGATCCGGAGAAACCTGGTTAGCGCGGCGCAGCGAGGTGGAGAATGAACGGCAAGAAGGGTGTGAGTTGGATCAAGGACGAGGGCAATCCGCAACTGCGCGGATGGGAAGAGTTCTATCGCAACCGCTGGCAGCACGACAAGATCATCCGCAGCACACATGGCGTGAATTGCACGGGGGGATGCACCTGGCAGATTTTCGTCAAAGACGGAATTGTTACCTGGGAGATGCAGGGTCTGGATTACCCGATGCTCGAAGCGGGACTTCCGCCCTATGAGCCGCGCGGATGCCAGCGCGGAATTTCCTACTCGTGGTACCTGTATAGCCCGCTGCGGGTGAAGTACCCGTACATGCGGGGAGCGCTGGTGGATTTGTGGAGGGAAGCGCGCGCGAAATTTGATGATCCGGTCGAGGCGTGGCAGTCCCTGGTGGAAAATCCGGAAGCGCGGCAGCGGTGGCAAAGGGCGCGAGGCAAAGGCGGATTTCGCCGTAGCGAATGGGAGACGGTGAAGGAACTCATCGCCGCGAGCTGCCTGTACACCGCACGGAAGCATGGTCCGGACCGCATCGCCGGTTTCTCGCCGATTCCCGCAATGTCCATGATCAGCTACGCGTCCGGAGCGCGTTTTCTGCAACTCCTCGGAGGTCTTTCGCTTTCTTTCTACGACTGGTATTGCGATCTCCCTCCGGCATCGCCCGAAGCGTGGGGCGAGCAAACGGACGTGAATGAGTCAGCGGACTGGTACAACGCCAAGCTGCTGGCTGTGATGGGCTCAAACCTGAATATGACGCGCACGCCCGACTGCCACTTTGCCGCGGAAGCGCGGCACAACGGCAGCAAAATGTGGGTCTTTGCGCCGGATTTCAACCAGGTGGCCAAGTACGCGGATGAATGGGTGCGGATTAACGCGGGACAGGACGGCGCGTGGTGGATGGCTGCCGATCACGTCATTCTGAAAGAATTCCATCACGAAAAGAAGATTCCTTATTTCTTGGAATACGCCAAGAAATATACGGACGCTCCGTACCTTGTCGAACTGAACCGGGACGGCAGCCAATATCGCGCCGGCCAGTTGCTGCGCGCGAACCGGCTCAAAACCTATCAGAGCATGGAAAATGGCGACTGGAAATTCCTGATGTGGGACGCCACGGACCAGCGGCCGAAGATGCCTATGGGCAGTTCCGGGTTCCGTTGGGGGAAGGAAAAAGGGAAGTGGAATCTGGAGTTGAAGGACGGCGCGGACGGTTCGGCAATTGATCCGACGCTGACTTTCCTTGAAGAGAGCGAAGGAGTCGTTCAGGTGCGCTTTGATGATTTTGCGGAAGGACAGACTATCCTTCGCGGCGTGCCGGTGCGCCGGATCAAAACCGCCGATGGTAGCGCGGCGACGGTTACGACGGCGTACGACCTGCTGATGGCGCAATACGGCGTGCCGCGCGGCCTGCCAGGAGCCTATCCAAAGGACTATGACGACGAAGCATCCCCTTACACCCCGGCTTGGACGGAGAAATTCACGGGCATGGGGCGGGATGTCGTCATCCGGTTCGCGCGCGAGTGGGCAAACACCGCGAACCACACCAAGGGCAAGTGCACGGTCATCATCGGCGCGGGAATCAATCACTGGTATCACGGCAACTTGATGTATCGTGCGGCCATTCACGCGTTAATGTTCTGCGGCTGCGTGGGGGTGAACGGCGGGGGCCTGGCGCACTACGTGGGTCAGGAAAAGCTGGCGCCGATGGAGTCCTGGTCTTCGATCGCTTTTGCGCGGGATTGGATGCCGGCGGCGCGTTTGCAGAATGCGCCGAGCTGGCATTACGTCAACACCGATCAATGGCGCTATGAAAAGCAGTTCACGGATTACCACACCGTTCCACAAGGGCAGGCTGCGGGATCGCTCGCCGGCGGGCACACCATGGACGCGCAGGTTCGCGCCGTGCGCAACGGTTGGCTGCCGTTTTATCCGCAATTCAATCGCAATCCACTCGAACTCGTTCGCGAAGCGGAACAAGCTGGCGCAAATACCCCGGAAAAAATTGCGGACTACACCGTCAAAAAGCTGAAGAGCGGGGAATTGAAATTCGCCGTCGAGGATCCGGACGCCGAAGAGAACTGGCCGCGCGTGTGGTTCATCTGGAGAGGCAACGCGCTGATGGCCAGCGCCAAGGGCCACGAATACTTCCTGAAGCACTACCTGGGCACGCACACCAACACCATTGCCACGGATATGGCGGCGGATTCCGTAAAGGAAGTCGCATGGCACGAGAACGCCCCACAGGGAAAGATGGATTTGATCGTGGACCTGAATTTCCGCATGGACACGTCCGCGCTGTATTCGGACATCGTGCTGCCGGCGGCCACCTGGTACGAGAAGGCGGACCTGAACTCGACCGACATGCATAGCTTCATCCATCCGTTGTCGGCGGCAGTTCCGCCGTGCTGGGAATCGAAGAGTGATTGGCAGATCTTTGGAGCTCTGGCAAAGAAGTTCTCGGAACTGGCAGTCCGGCATTTCCCCAAGCCCGTCTGGGACCTGGTGGCAACTCCGCTGGCGCATGACACGGCGGCAGAAATTGCTCAGCCGCAGATGCTCGACTGGAAGAGCGGGGAAGTAGAGGCGGTTCCAGGCAAGACCATGCCGGGACTGAAACTCGTCGCGCGCGACTACACCAATCTTTACAACCAGTACATCTCGTTCGGCCCACAGGTGCGCGCAAATGGGTTGGGCGCGCATGGCACGCACTACAACTGTGACGATTTGTACGACGAGAGTGTGCGCAATTTGCCTGTGAGCGTGTGGAATGGCCAGCGGTATCCCTCCCTGGCAGCTGACGAAGATGTCTGCAACATGATTCTGCGTTTTGCCTCGGTGACCAATGGCGAGCTCGCTTATCGCTCATACAAAGAGATCGAGGAGCGCGTCGGCTTGCCGCTGAGGCATCTGGCGGAACGCAATCGCGGTTCGCGCATTTCTTACAAGGAGCTGCAATCCAAGCCGCAGCGACTTCTCAATAGCCCCATGTGGTCCGGGTTAACCGAAAATGGCCGCGCCTACGCGCCTTTCACGTACAACGTAGAATGCCTGGTGCCGTGGCGCACGCTGACGGGGCGCCAGCATTTCTATCTGGACCACCCCGGCTATATCCAATTTGGCGAACATCTGCCGACTTACAAACCGAAACCGTTGCCGGTGCAGTATGCCGATTTGCGATTGAGCCAGGAAGTTGGCCCGACGAAGACGCTGAACTATCTCACGCCACACGGAAAATGGCACATCCACTCGACGTACGGTGACAACCACCGCATGACCACACTGTCGCGAGGCATCGAGCCATTGTGGATGAACGATAAGGATGCCGAGGACATCGGCATCAATGACAACGATTGGGTGGAGATGCACAACGACAACGGCGTGGTGGTCACGCGTGCAGTCGTCAGCGCCCGCATCCCCCGCGGCATCTGCATCCAGTATCACTCGCCGGAGAGAACTCTCTCCGTGCCCACATCGCCTCTGAGGAAAAACCGTCGCGCGGGCGGGCACAACTCGCTCACACGCACGCGCCTGAAGCCCAATCTGATGGTCGGCGGATACGGTCAATTCACGTTCCACTTCAACTATTGGGGCCCGGTGGGCTGCAACCGGGACACGCACATCTTCGTGCGGAAGTTGCCCGAACTTAAATGGTGAGGAGCGCCGCGATGGACGTCCGCTCGCAAGTTTCCATGGTCTTTCATCTCGACAAATGCATCGGCTGCCATACGTGCAGCATCGCCTGCAAGAACATCTGGACCGACCGCCGCGGCACGGAATACATGTGGTGGAACAACGTGGAAACGAAGCCCGGCACGGGTTTCCCCACGCGCTGGGAGGACCAGGAGAAATATCACGGCGGCTGGGAAGTCGTTGACGGCAAGCTGCAACTGCGGTCCACGAGCAAGGCCAAGACAATTTTCAACATCTATCACAACCCCAGCATGCCCACGATGGATGATTACTACGAGCCGTGGACCTACGACTACCAGCATTTGTTCAACGCTCCGGAAGGCCCCGACCAACCGACGGCCCGGCCGATCTCCATGGTTACGGGAGAACTGATTCAGATTGAGGCCGGCCCGAACTGGGATGACGACCTCGGTGGCTCGCCGGTGTATGCGGAAAATGATCCGAACTTGAAGGGGCTGAGTCCGGACCAGCGCGCGCAGCTTTCTGCCGTCGAGCGGCTGGTGTTTTTCTACTTTCCGCGAATCTGCAATCACTGTCTCAATCCGTCCTGTGTTGCCTCCTGTCCGTCGGGTGCGCTCTATAAGCGCGGTGAGGACGGAATCGTGCTGGTGGACCAGAAGCGCTGCCGGGGCTGGCGCATGTGCGTGGCCGCGTGCCCGTACAAGAAGATGTTTTACAACTGGAACACCGGAAAGTCGGAGAAGTGCATCCTCTGCTACCCCAGGCTGGAGACCGGACAAGCGCCGGCGTGTTTTCATTCCTGCGTGGGACGCATCCGGTACCTGGGTGTGGTTCTTTACGACGCGTCGCGGATCGCCTCTTTTGCGGCGCGGCCCGACAATGAACTTATCGAAGCGCAACGTTCGTTGATTCTGGATCCGCACGATCCGGAAGTGATTGCCGGCGCGCGCAAGAACGGCATTCACGAATCGGTGATTGAATCGGCGAAGCGCTCTCCCGTCTATCAGTTCGTAAAAATGTGGAAGATTGCTCTGCCGCCGCACATCGAGTTCCGAACCATGCCAATGCTGTTCTATGTGCCGCCGATGTCGCCAGTCATGTCCAACCAGACGAATGGCGCCATCCACCACGTTTCTGACGATCTGTTCCATGACATAGACGAATCGCGCGTGCCCTTGCAATTCCTGGCTAGCTTGTTCGGCGCGGGGCATGAGGGGCAGGTTCGCTACGCATTGCGCAAGCAGAAAGCTGTGCGCTGGTATCGCCGTGCGCTGACAGTCGGTGACGTCGAAATGGCGACCGCAGAGAAGATGTTGTGCGAGGCGGACTGCTCTCCCGAAGAAGCGGAAGCGATTTACCAGCTGACTTCCCTGTGCACGTTCGACGATCGCTTCGTGATTCCACCGATGCATCGCGAAGAAGCGATTCAGATGATGGAAGACCCACTCGAACATAAACAGGGCGCCGGTTTCGGATTTGTCTCTGGTCCGCGTCGAGGTATGTGATGAGCAACGCCAACCTCTACGGCAGCCTTGCGGTGCTTTTCAGTTATCCGGCGAACGACTATCACAGGCACGCCGACGAGTGCCTGCTCGCACTCCGTGACACGCCTGCAGAGGCGTACGCGGAGTTTCAAAAGTTTCACGCGGGAATCGCCGGATTGAGCACCGAGGAAGTGCAAGAGCTTTTCACGCGGACATTTGACCTGAATCCGCTCTGCACGCTGGAAATTGGCTGGCAGCTCTATGGCGAGGATTACCAACGGGGGGAATTCCTGGTGAATATGCGCGAGCACCTCCGCGAATACGGCGTTCCGGAGTCCGGGGAACTTCCAGATCACTTGTCACACGGACTGGCGCTGCTCGCGAAACTGGAAGAGGCGGAAGCGCAAGAATTCGCCGGTGGTTACGTGCTTCCGGCACTCGACAAAATGCGAACGGAGTGGAAAGAGAACCGCAACGCTTTTGCCGCACTTCTGGAATTGGCTTTTGTACTGTTGAAGTCGGATTTCCCCTACGATCCATCGCGGACTCCGGCGCATATTCCAGAATTGCGCGTTTTGCAGTGAAGGGAGGCGGAATGACCAACCCATTCATCAATCAGCTGCTGTTCATCGTCTTCCCCTATCTGGCGATGTTCATCTTCTTCTTGGGGACGATTTTGCGCTATCGGAAAGCACCCTACACTTATTCGAGCCTCTCTTCGCAATTTCTGGAGAATCAGCGCCACTTCTGGGCTTTGGTTCCACTCCACTACGGAATCGTGACCGTGCTTAGCGGTCACATCGTGGCGTTTCTCCTGCCCCAGCAGATTCTTGCGTGGAACAGTCGGCCCCTGCGTCTTTATATCCTGGAAATTGCCGCGCTCGTTGCGGGCCTGCTTACCGTTGTGGGTTTGCTTGGGGCGATTAGCCGCCGGCTGACGGTCTCCAAGGTGCGCGAAGTAACCAACGTGTTTGACTGGATTGTGCTTTCCTTGCTGCTCGCGCAAGTCACGAGCGGAGTATTCGTTGCCATATTTCACCCCTGGGGTTCGTCGTGGTTTGCGGCTGCGCTATCACCCTATTTATGGTCGCTCGTGCGATTTAGTCCGGATTTGGGTTACGTGGCGGTGATGCCGCGTCTTGTGACGGCGCACATCGTGATGGCCTACATCATCATCGGCGTGGCACCGTTCACACGCCTCGTGCACATTCTGGTTGTTCCTAACCCTTATCTGTGGCGCAGGCCGCAAGTGGTTCGGTGGTATCGCGCGCCGAAAGAAGCGGCGTGACTTCCGAATTCCTCGCTTAAGGAGTCGAGAGGGAGAGAATTTATGAAGGGCTTAAACATCAAAGGAACACCACAGAACGCCCTCTGGAGCGCAACCTTTGGCTTTTTCGTAGGTTTCGCCGCGGTTGCGCTTTTTGGTCCTACGGCCAAGGTCTTCCAGCAGGTGATGGGACTGGGCCCGCTCGCCATGGGGTTCCTCGTGGCGATTCCAGCTCTCTCCGGTTCGCTGCTGCGCATTCCCTTCTCGGCCTGGGTGGACTCGAATGGCGGCCGCAAACCGTTTCTTGTGCTTTTGAATCTTTCGCTTGTGGGCATGGTTGGTTTGACGCTGGTTGCCCGATTCCTTTATCCGGCGCACCTTTCTGCCGCAAGTTATCCGTTGCTGATGGTGCTGGGTGTTCTGTGTGGTTGCGGAATCGCAACGTTCTCTGTGGGCATCAGCCAGGTTTCCTACTGGTTTCCGCAAAGGCAGCAAGGTCGCGCACTGGCCATCTTTGCCGGCGTGGGCAACGTCGCGCCGGGCATCTTTACTCTGATTCTTCCGCTGGCGCTCACGCGCCTTGGCCTCTCGGGGTCTTACGTGTTGTGGCTGAGCATCCTTGCAGTCGGGACGGCTTTTTATGCGATTTCCGGCAAAAACAGTCCGTATTTCCAGCTCTTGAAGAAGGGTCTTCCGCCGGCGGAAGCGCGCGTGGCTGCACGGGAATGCGGACAAGACCTTCTCCCGGCCGGAGGTTTGAAGGAGAGCCTGCAGAGATCCGCCCTAGTGTGGCGGACGTGGGCGCTGGTTTGGATTTACTTCACAACCTTCGGTGGTTTCATCGCACTCACTGCTTGGCTCCCAACGTATTGGACTTCTTTCTACGGTGTCACCGTGTTGAAAGCGGGGATTCTGACCGCAGTGTTTTCGATCTTGACGTCCCTGATTCGCATCGCCGGCGGTGTGCTCTCCGACCAGTTGTACGAAGGTGGCGAGAACACCGCGATTCTGGCGCTGTTCATCACCATGATGGGAGCACTGGTCATGACGACTTCCCGCCAGTTTGAACTGGCGGTGCCCGGCGAAATTCTTATGGCCATTGGAATGGGAATTTGCAATGCCGCGGTGTTCAAGATCGTGCCGCAGGCGGTGCCGCAAGCCGTCGGTGGCGCTGCCGGCTGGGTAGGCGGCCTCGGCGCGTTCGGCGGCTTCGTGATTCCCCCGGTGATGGCCTTCGCCGTGCACGACCTGGGCAGTCCGGGTTACGCGATTGGCTTCATCACCTTTGTTTTTCTTTCTCTTTTTTCACTTTCGATGGCGTGGATTCTGAAGTACGCGCGCGAGGGGCAAGCGGCGCAAGCTATTGCCGTGCAAAAGGACGAGGCTTCGCTTCCGCCGGAGCCCGCAGGAGTGCGCAATTAGCGAGCCATGCTGATGACTACCGCTGGACAACTCGCCGGGCCCGTGACCGTGACGCGGCCTTCTTTTGGGCCGCTGCTCCGGGAGCTTGTGCGCACGCTGAACCCCGCTTATTTTGCAATGGTAATGGCCACTGGAATCGTGGCTATCGCCGCGCACCTGACGGGGATGCCTCTTGTGGGCCGTGTGCTGGCGGGAATCAATGTCATTGCATTTGTTGTCCTGCTGGCCATCACGCTGGCGCGCGTTGTTTTTTATCCACGCGAGTTTTTCCTGGACCTGGTGGACCACCAGGTCGGTGTTGGTTTCTTCACTCTTGTTGCGGCAACCGCGGTTTTGGGCAGCCAGAACGTCATTTTGTTTGGGATGTACCGCCTGGCGGGCGTCCTCTGGATTGCTTCGTGCATATTGCTGCTGCTGATTGTCTATGCCGTGTTCGCGGCGTTCACGGTCAAAGAGCGGAAGCCATCGCTCGCGGAAGGCATTCACAGCGGATGGCTCGTTGCGGTTGTGGCGACGCAAGCTGTCGCCACGCTCGGCGCGCAGATGATGCAGGCGTTCCCGGGACAAATCGACAAGATCGCTTTTGTCTCCGTGGCGCTGTGGTCGAGCGGGGGAATGCTCTATATCTGGATGATCTCCCTGATTTTTTATCGCTACACGTTTTTCCCGCTCCAGCCGCTCGATTTGAAGGCGCATTACTGGATCAACATGGGCGCGATGGCCGTCTCCGCGCTGGGCGGCGCCATGCTTTTGCGCTTTTCCGCCGGAGTCTCGCTCCTGCAGCAGATCGCGCCCTTTGTGAAGGGTTTCACGCTGCTGTATTGGTCCACCGCCACATGGTGGTTTCCGATGCTGGTGATTCTTGCCGTTTGGCGGCACGCCTATAAGCGTCTCCCTCTGGTCTACGATCCGCTGTATTGGGGCATGGTCTTTCCCCTCGGCATGTACACCACCTGCACGTACCGTCTTGCCGAAGTTACCGGACTGACTTTTCTGCGGCCGATCCCGAAGTACTTCGTCTTTGTAGCGCTCATTGTGTGGGTCGTCGTTTTTGTAGGCCTGATCCACGCGGTTGTTGCCCGGCTCCAGGGGAAAATGCTTCGCGGGGAAGTCGTCGCATGAACCAGAGAGTCGTCACCTTAGGTATGTGCGTGGGGCTGCTGTTCAGTCTCATTGCGCTGGCACTGCAGGCGGGAGCGTGGCACTTGCCCGGGAATCAGCAAGGATACGAGCCCATCCAGCCGATTGCTTTCTCCCACCGTTTGCACGCAGGCGAGATGCAGATCGGATGCTTGTACTGCCATTCCGGCGCAGAAGTGAGCCGTCATGCTGGAATTCCGCCCGCCAGCACGTGCATGAATTGCCACCGATTCGTTTCGGCGCCGCTTGGCGCTCTTCGCGCGGAAGACGAGTTGGCAAGAAAAGAGAATCGCAAACCGCGCGTCATCGTCTCGCCCGAGATTCAGAAAATTTACAACGACCTGGCTCTCGACGACCGCTTGCTGCGCGATCCGCAAAGAACTCCGCAGCCCATTGCGTGGACCCGCGTCTACCGGTTGCCGGATTTCGCTTACTTCAATCACAGCGCCCATGTCGACGTCGGCGTGGCTTGCCAGCAGTGCCATGGGCCCGTGGAGACGATGGATCGCGTCCGCCAGGTACCGGATTTGACGATGGGATGGTGTGTGAACTGTCACCGCACGGCGAGCGCAGCCGGGGTAGCCAGCAAACCCGTGCACCCGTCGACCGACTGCTCGACCTGTCATTACTAAGGACTAAGGACCACAAATGGCCGAAGGGAAGACGACAAAATACTGGAAGAGCTGGAAGGAAGGCCCCGGTGCGTCGCCGCTCGTGCAGATTTCACGCGATGAGTTCCCTGAACCGCTGGACCGGCCTGCCGAGCAATTCAGCCGGCGCTCGTTCCTGAAAGCCGTTGGCTTCACCGCTGCGGTGGCGACGGCCGGCGCGGGTTGCTCGCATGCCCCGGTCGAGAAAGCGATCCCTTATTTGATTCAGCCGGAAGAAATCATTCCAGGTGTTTCCTATTTCTATGCGACGACGTGTGGCGGCTGTTCAGCGGGCTGCGGGGTCCTAGCAAAGAACCGCGATAGCCGGCCCATCAAACTCGAAGGCAATTCAGAGCATCCCATCTCGCGAGGCGGTCTCTGCGCCATCGGTCAAGCTTCACTGCTCGACCTTTATGATTCGCATCGGCTCAAAGAACCGCGCCTGGATGGCAAAGTTGCTTCCTGGGAAGAAGTGGATCGCGAGATCATTGCGCGACTGGCCGAGATTCGCAAATCCGTTGGTTCTGTTCGTTTTCTTTCCGGAACGATCCTGAGCCCTACGCTGAACGCTCAAATTAAGAAATTCCTGGGGCAGTTCAACGACGGTCGCCACATCGTTTATGACGCGCTCTCGAGTTCGGCAATTCTGGATGCCCACCAGGAAACACATGGCCAGCGGTTGCTTCCGCACTTCCGCTTCGATAAAGCCGATGTGATCGCGAGCTTCGACGCTGATTTCCTCGGCACGTGGATTTCCCCAGTGGAATTCACGCGCGATTACGCTGCGGGCCGCCGGCTGGACACCAAGCCGCTTCGCATGTCGTATCACGCGCAGTTTGAGTCGCGGCTGTCTGTAACCGGGGCCAAAGCCGACCGCCGCGTCCGCGTCTCGCCGCAGGAGCTTGGTGAATCCATGGTGCGCCTTGCTTCGCGCTTGGCGCGCTTTGCCGGAGCGCCGTTTCCTCTCACTGTGAATGATTCTGCGAGTGTGCAGGATGCAGTGCTCGAGGATCTTGCCAAAAAACTTTGGCAGGCTCGCGGTCGAAGCCTGGTTGTATGTGGAGTGCAGGATGTCGGGCTGCAAGTGCTCGCAAATTATATGAATGAGCTGCTGGAGAATTATGGTTCCACGGTGGACGTCGCTCGCCCCTCGCTGCAAAAAGGCGGCAATGATCGGGAGTTGCAGGCGCTTCTCGACGAGTTGAAAGGTGGCAAGGTCGCGGCTCTCTTCCTGTACGGCGTGAATCCTGTCTACAGCTTGCCTCATGGCCCGCAATTCGCCGAGTGGATCAAGCAAGTTCCTCTCGCCGTTAGTTTTGCGGATCGCCTCGACGAAACCTCTGCCGTGGCGCGCTTCGTTTGTCCTGACCACCATGCGCTCGAATCTTGGAGCGATGCCGAACCGGTGCTTGGCCATATCAGTTTGTTCCAACCTGCGATTCATCCACTCGGACGGACACGCGCTGCCCTGGAAAGTTTTGCAATTTGGGGAGGGCAGCCGAAGACAGCCTACGATGCGGTTCGCGACTACTGGCGGGAAAACATTTTTCCTCGAATTCGAGGCGCTGCGGATTTTCAAAGCTTTTGGGATCGCTCCGTTGAGGCCGGATTTGCCGTAGTCAGTGCTGATCCACCGAAAACCACGAAGTTCAGAACAACGGCTCTTCGAGACGTCGCCAAAACTACAGTTGCCTCCGACAAATTCTCTTTGGTTCTCTACCCCAAGGTGGCCATGCTCGATGGCCGCCACACCGAAAATCCTTGGCTGCAGGAATTGCCGGATCCTATCAGCAAAGTGACTTGGGACAATTACGCGTGTTTTTCTCCCAGGGCTGCGCAGCGACTCGGCCTCGAGGAAGGCGACGTCGTCCGCGTCGAGACCGACGCGCAAATCGGATCCTCCCCGGCTTTGGAGCTTCCCATCTTTATCCAGCCGGGACAGCACGATCAAATCATTGCCGTGGCGCTCGGTTACGGAAGCAAAGGGACCGAGCGTTTTTCCGACATAGGCCCAAAGTGGCTTTTCGCTAGGCCCGATGTCGGCGAAGACGGAAGAATCGGCAAAAATGCATCGCCCCTGCTGTCGTTTGAGGATGGGACTCTGCAATACATCCGCGAAGGCGTCAGCATCCGCAAGACCGGAAAGCGGCACACACTCGCTTCCACACAAACGCATCAGAGTCTGACCTTGCCCGGGAACGTGCCTCTGCTCGGCGGCAAACAACGTGAGATTGTGCGCGAGACGACTCTCCCCGTCCTGGTTGCGGATGCCAAGAGTCCTTCCTCAGAACCGTCGAAAGCGAATGGCCTTTGGCCGCCGGATCATCCTTACACCGGTCATAAGTGGGCTATGGCCATTGATTTGACCGCCTGCACCGGCTGCTCGAGTTGCGTCGTGGCCTGCCAGGCCGAAAACAACATTTCTGTCGTGGGCAAGGACGAAGTTGTCCGTCATCGCGAGATGCATTGGATGCGCATCGATCGCTACTACTCGGGCCAGGAAGACGTCGACGTGGTGCATCATCCCATGCTCTGCCAGCAGTGTGACAACGCACCCTGCGAAACCGTCTGCCCCGTGCTCGCCACCGTCCACAGCGCCGAGGGCCTGAACCAGCAAATTTATAACCGCTGCGTCGGAACACGCTACTGCGCCAACAACTGTCCCTACAAAACGCGGCGCTTCAACTGGTTCAACTACATGAGGGAGGACCATCTGCAAAACCTGGCGCTGAATCCCGATGTGACCGTGCGTTCGCGAGGGGTGATGGAGAAGTGCACCTTTTGCGTGCAACGGATCGAAGCGGCGCGGATTGAGGCGCGGCGTCACGACAAGCCGATCGCGGATGGACAAATCCAGACCGCGTGTCAACAGTCCTGTCCCGCGCAAGCGATTGTCTTCGGGGATTTGAACGACCCGAGCAGCCGCGTAGCAAAGCTGGCGCAAGACCGGAGAAGGTTTGGTGTGCTTGAAGAGTTCAATTTCCGGCCGTCCGTAAATTACCTCGCGTTGGTCCGCAATCGCGAAGGCGCGGAAGAAAAAGGGAAAGAGAGTCAGAACCATGGCTGACTTTGTTCTACCGGCTCAGCAGTCCTTGATTGCCGGAAACAAGACACCGGCTGACGTTACCAGGGATATTTGTCATTCGCTGGAAGGCCGGCCGACGCCGCTTTGGTGGGGCGGTTTCCTTGTTGCTTTTTCGCTCTTACTGCTCGGCGGGGCAGCGGTGACTTACGAGGTGGCCACGGGGATTGGCACTTGGGGCGTGAATCGCACCGTGGGCTGGGCCGTGGGCATCACCTGCTTTGTTTTCTGGATCGGCATCGGCCACGCCGGAACTTTGATCTCGGCGATTCTTTTCCTGTTGCGCCAGCGTTGGCGCACTTCCGTAAACCGCTCGGCCGAAGCCATGACCATTTTTGCGGTGATGTGCGCAGGCGTTTTTCCCATGATTCACCTCGGCCGGCCCTGGATGGCCTATTGGTTGTTCCCGTATCCCAACACGCGCGGGTCATTGTGGGTGAATTTCCGTTCCCCGCTTGTTTGGGACGCTTTCGCCATCGGAACGTATTTCACGATTTCGCTGGTGTTTTGGTATCTCGGTTTGATTCCCGACCTCGCGACGGTTCGCGACCGCTTGTGCTGCGGTTTTCGTCACAAGCTGGCGTCCTTACTAAGTCTCGGCTGGAATGGCTCGTTTCGCACATGGCATCGCTATGAATCCGTGTATCTCATGCTTGCTGGATTGGCTACGCCACTGGTTCTCTCCGTGCACACCATTGTGAGTTGGGACTTCGCCACCGGCATCATTCCTGGCTGGCACGCGACCATCTTCCCGCCCTACTTTGTTGCCGGCGCCATCTTTTCCGGTGTTGCCATGGTCTTGACCCTGGTTCTCGTGGCCCGCAAAACCATGCGCCTCGAGGATTACATCACAATCCGCCACATCGACGTGATGTGCAAGCTCCTCCTGCTGACGAGCGGGATCGTCGGCATTGCTTATGCCACGGAGTTTTTCACCGCGCTCTATTCCACCGGGCCTTTCGAGGAATTCGCGTTTCTCAATCGCGCGTTCGGTCCTTTTGGGTGGTCCTACGGCATCATGGTTAGCTGCAACGTGCTCGTGCCGCAACTGCTGTGGTTTCGCAAAGTGCGCAGCAATCTCTGGATGGTCTTCCCGATTTCCATCCTCATCAATGTGGGCATGTGGTTCGAGCGCTTTGTCATTATCGTGACTTCGCTGCATCGCGATTTTTTGCCTTCGAGCTGGACCAATTACCGCCCCACGCCTATCGAAATTTCCATGCTGCTCGGCAGTTTCGGCCTTTTCTTCACGCTGTTCCTGCTTTTCTGCAGACTGCTGCCGGTAGTGGCCATGGCGGAAGTGAAGGGCGTTTTGCACGTGGGCCATGAACGGAGGGTGGAGCTACCAGCAACTCCGCCCTCGTTTCCCTCGGTCGAGGAATTGGAAGCCGTGGGCGCAGGAACCGCAAGAGGAGGACTGGGATGAGCCGCAGAGTGGTTGTCGGCGTGTTTGCGGAGGAAGGCGGCTTGCTTGGCGTCACACGCGCCGCGCGGGCGCAAGGGCTGAAAGTGATCGACGCCTACACACCCTATCCCGTGCACGGTCTGGATTCCGCCATGGGCCTGCGTCCTTCCCGGTTGCCCTGGGTATGTTTTTTGGCGGCCATCGCGGGCGCCGCGCTTAAATTGTGGTTCGAATTTTGGACCACTATGGTGGATTGGCCGCTCAACGTTGGCGGCAAGCCATGGAACTCGTTGCCGGCCTTCGTGCCTGTGACGTTTGAAGTGATGGTTCTTTCCGCAGGCTTAACCACGGTCTTCGCCTTTCTCGTGCTTGCCCGGCTTTGGCCAGGCAAACGGCCCGTTCTCGTATCCCACGGCATCACCGACGACCGCTTCGTGCTGGTGCTCGAAGAATCCAACGCGCAATTTGATCTGGATCGCGTGCGCAAACTGCTGGAAAAATTCGGCGCGGTAAGAGTCGAGGAGCGGCTCGAGGAGGCTTGATCGTGCGTCGAACTCTGAACGTTGTGCTGCTGGTGGTCTTTTTGGCCAGTCTCGGGCTGAACTGGGCTCTGCGCCCACAACCTGCACAGCCCAACCGCGAGTTCATACCCGAAATGGTGCGAACGCCCCGCTACAACGCCTATTCCGCGAACCCCAATTTTGCAGATGGCAAAACACTGCAAACGCCCGTCGCCGGGACCATTCCTCGCGGATATTTGCCGTTGCACTTCTCGCCCACTCCGGAAGACGCGGTTCGGGCCGGGAACACTTTGCTGAGCCCATTGCATATCGACGATGCGCAGGTCATCTCTCGAGGAAAAGTGGTTTTCGCGAATTTCTGCTCACCGTGTCACGGCGCAACAGCCAAAGGAGACGGTTTGGTTGTCCAGCGAGGTTACCCCGCGCCGCCCTCTCTTTACGCAGAGAATGCGCGAAAGATGAAAGACGGCCAAATCTTTCACATTCTGACCTACGGGCAGAAAAACATGCCCGCCTACGCCAGCCAGCTCTCGCAAGAGGATCGTTGGAGCGTGATCGCCTTCGTGCGTTCCCTGCAAAAACAAAATGTCTCTGTTTCGAGTGGAGGCCAGCCATGAATGGCCATCCTTATCCTGATCCTGCAAGACTTGCTTCGTTGTGCACTCCGCTGAAAGTTGCTACGGCAATTGGTGGCGCAGTGCTTCTCGCGGGACTGTGGCTTGCTCCTGGCCGCGCGTGGCGCGATCTGCTTCTGGGTAGCTTCGCCATGGTCTGCCTTAGCCTGTCCGGCATCTTTTTTGTCGCGCTCCAGTACGCCAGCGGCGCGGTCTGGAGCATTCCTCTGCGCCGCGTCGGAGAAGCGCTGAGCGCCGCGCTTCCCTTTGGAGCCGCCGGGATGCTGGCGGTTCTTGTTTTTCACCCTTCGCTCTACCCCTGGTATGGTCGCTTGGAAGTCGGCACGGAAGGCTGGGCAGGTTTTAAGCAGGCTTGGCTGTCGTATCCCTTCTTCCTCACTCGCTCGATCGTCTACCTCGCGGCCTGGTTGATCTTCTCCTGGGCTATTCGAAGGAATTCGCGCCGGCAAGACCGTGAAGGCGGAATCATGTTGAGCCGAAAGAACACTCGCCTCTCGGTCACGTTCATGGTGATCTTTGGTGTTACCTTCTGGCTGGCTTCCACGGACTGGGTCATGTCGCTGGAGCCGAACTGGGCCAGCACCATCTTTGGAATCTACCATTTCTCCGGAATGTTTCTATCGGGTTTGGCCACCATCGCGCTGCTTGCCCTGGCCCTGCGCGCCGCTGGGCCGCTGCGTCACGCCGTAGGTGATGAACAGTTTTTGGATCTCGGCCGGTTGATCGTGGCTTTCTCCACCTTCTGGATGTACATCTGGTTCAGCCAGTACATGCTGATTTGGTACGCGAATCTCAGCGAGGAAACTCCATACATGGTGCTGAGGACAAGTTCGGGCTGGGGAAGATGGTTTGTTCTCAACGTGCTCCTGAACTGGGTTCTGCCTTTCCTCATGCTCCTCCCGCGGGCGAACAAGAAAAACCCGCGCGTCCTTGCCACGGCATGCACGATTGTTTTGCTTGGCCGCATTGTGGACCTTTACGTGATGATCCTTCCTCCTTTCTCGCCGGCAAGCGCGCGGTTTGCCATTTGGGACTTTGCCACTGTTGCAGCAGTCGCCTCTGGCTTGGTTTTAGCGACGATGCATTCCTTTCTCGCCTCTGAGCCAATTCCGATTGGCGACCCACTGCTGCCCAAGAGCGCTCCTAGCCACGCCTAAAAACCTCTCCGACATTCCAGCCTGCGAGACAACGTCAAAAGAATTGTGAGCAACTTCTGAACAAAGCTCGACGAATAGAACGGAACGTTCTTCTCCTGCTCTGTTTCAGCCGTAACAGCTGGAGCGCAGGTCTACCCCGCGCGCATGCCAGGTGCCCGTTAAGTGCCCCAAAGTTCTAGCCGGTAAAATCGACAAAACTCGTATGAATGCTGATGGTACGACGATCCAGGAAACCGTTGTATGTTGCGTCATGCAGTGGCCCCCGAAGCGAGATTTCTTTGACCGAAAAGAGTCCGGTAACCTTCGCTCAGGACTCGGTGCTTAACCAGCAGTTAAGTCTGGTTACAAAACGCGATTCCTTTCGAGTCCAATGGCCGGTAGCCGACCAGCAATAAAGCCGATCACCTCGGCGAGGGGTTATTGCAGTCCCCGATGCTCAATTGCCGCCGCTTCCTGCAGCGGATTTTTGTCCCGCAGCATGTTCTCGTCTCATCTGCGCCGCGAGTTCTCTGATTTCCGTTAAGTCGCGCTGCATCTCGCTCCATCCATACCACAGCGCGTAATCCGGGCTGGCATGGAAGGTTCCTTGGAACGTGCGCATGCGGTGTTCGAGAAACATGACGAAGAGCTTTTGCTCGACGACCGTCGGGGCATCGTGGAAAGTCAGCAGATTGGGGAAAGCGTAGGGGTAATTCGCTGACTTGGGCAGAACGCCGTCCTTGTATAGATCGGCAACCTCGCGAATCGCCTGTGCCATCAAGTGATCGGCGTTTTTGATCATGGTGTCGCCGTGCCGCAACTGCTCCTGCGCAAAGTTTGCGGAGTGGCACTGATTGCAGGTTTTCAGCATTTTGTCCCGTTCGGTTTGCCAGGAAGCCTGGTCCAGGCGCGCCACATCTGCTGCTTTCACCACATCGAGGAGTTTCGTGGGCTGGCCATTCGGATCTAAAACACCTAGCGCCTGGAGGATAGTGACCCGGTCCGCGGTCCATTCCTTATCCTCCGGCATCGGCAGACGCACCGCCAGGAATCCCCAGGGCCGTCCGCACTTCGTGATTTCCACCTTGCATGTGGCAGCTCTGACAAGTCGGTGCAGCCGAGGCATCATTCTGAACCTTGATCTGCTTCAACTCTTCGCGCACGCCGTGCTTCGACGACGAGTACATCTCCCACTGGGGATGGTCAAAGCCCATGTGGCAGGTTTCGCAAGCTTGCGGCGATTTCGCCTCTTCGACGGAGAACGTGTGTCGCGTGTGGCAGGAGTCGCAGGAAGCGCTACCGAAACGGATGCCGGACTTCACCAGCGTTTGAATCTGCTCTTGGGATTTGAGGCCGATCTTGTGGCATCCTCCGCAGCCTTTCATTCCTTCGCTCATGGCCATGGGCTGATAATGAATGGTGGGCATCGCTTCCATTGCCGCCCAGGCCGCGGCGTGCTTGCCCTTTCTGAACTGCTCGACTCTCTCGCCGTGGCATTGGCCGCAGGTGTCGGCAGTCGGAATCTTCGCTTTGGCGGAATCCCCTGCAGAGACATGGTCGCTTCCGTGACACGGTTCGCATCCCACTCCCACGGCGGAGTGTTTGCTCAGCTTCCAGTCGCTGACCACGTTGGGCGTCGTCTTGGCGTGGCATTCCACGCACTTTTCGCTAGCCGTGGTGTCGGCAGCAGTGGCCTGCCGCGAGGCGCAGAATCCGAAGAAGAGCGCCGCGAGAGCCAGAATCCTTGCCTATCGTCCCATTGGTTTCTCCCCGTTGCCTAGCCAGGACTCACCCAAGGTACAACAGGAGGCATGAAAAATGAACTGGGTCATGACCTTCCGAAACAGCGTGTCGGCTTGTGTCACCGCTGCGATACAATCCGGGAATCATGCCCGCAAGCCCTTGGCGGACAATCGGCTCTCCCGATCCTAATGAGGATTTTGTCGCCCTACTTTACAATCGGCAGCGCTTGCACTCTGCGCTGGGCTATCGATCCCCGGAAGAATTCGAGCGCAAGGCCGAAGGCCAAGCTGAATCTCGAAGCGCAACGATGAGGCTTTTGTGAACAAAGAGAACGACGAGAAGATTTCGAAAGGGCTGCTGGGGACGGGGACTCCAATGCCGTCCCCTTCCCCAGACCCCTTCTCCTGCTAGAAGATGCAAGAACACTTTTACAAAAGCGGAAACTGGATCCAAAAAAGTTGTGCCACCTTATGGGTTCACCCCAACTGTTGGGTCCACCTTAGGTCCAACATCATCGTTTTGACAGGACGGGCGGGGAAATTACAAGAATGGCCGACTGATTCGCAAGGACTAAGAAATGAATTTTCTCAGGCAATTCGAGATCATTCGGCAGCGCACCGAATAGTCGCTTTGCTATAAAAATCTGGAACTTCTAGCCCAAGCATTGCCGCCTCTGTCACGCACGAGGCCGCGAGTTCGAGTCCCGTCGCTCCCGCCAATTCTCACCTATCTTGTGCCATTGAATAGTCTCAGGCGCGAGCTGATGACTCGCTTTACGGAATCTAGGACAGGTGACAGGATCCTGTATGGGGCCACTTCGTTTATCTTCCAGGGACCGTCGCCAGGCGAGCCGGAGTTCTGTATTCATATGCACGACTGTAATTCCCGCTGCGATGGCCCTCCGTAGGTCGTCGTCGTCCGTGCCTGAAGCACCATGTAGAGTCAAGAAGACAGCCGTCTCTTCCTTGATTGCGCGGATTCGTTCTATGTCTAAACGCTTTAGCTGGGCTTCGGATCCCTCTCTGTTCATCGCTCTTGTGCTCCTGCAGAATGCTTCCCACAAGCTGCAGCAGAAGCACGGGGCTTGCCAATGAGGACTAATGCGGAATACAACACTTAAGGAGAGTCTGCTGGCTCAGTTGACACGAAGTAACGACGAGATTCCGTGGCGCCACGAAACCTCGTAGGTCGTCTCAACATGTCTTGATGGGTCTGACAGGAAACGAAGTCTGTTAACTGGGTCTCTTGATTCCCAGTCTCTTAATCCGCGAGGCAAGAGTGGTCGGTTTTGTTCCCAGAATTTCCGCCGCCCCACCTGGGCCGTAGATCTTCCAATTGGACTTGGTTAGTGCCGCGAGCGTGTTTGCGTATTCGCGTTGCTCCATCTCCTGAACGGATAGGACTGCATCTGTTGGAGCCGTCGATAAAGCTTTCTGACCGGACGCGGCAGCGGCTACGGCCGCTCGCGCCGTCTTTTTTCTCGTATCGCCAAGCACCAGGTCAATTCTTAGTGGACCGCTGCGCGTTACGATGATTGCTCGTTCAATTACATTCTGCAGCTCACGAATGTTGCCTGGCCAGTCGTACGCAGAGAGGAGCTCAAGAGCTTGGTCCGTCAGCTGGACTTTGGGGAAATTCAGTCGCTCAGAGGTGGTCTTCATTAGATGAGCTGCGAGCTGGGCGATGTCTCCACGACGTTCACGAAGAGGTGGTAGATAGATGGGAAACACACATAGGCGATAGTAAAGGTCTTTGCGGAAGCGCCCTGCCTCGACTTCCTGAGTGAGGTCGCGGTTGGTCGCCGCAATGACGCGAACGTCCACGTGGCGGGCGTGATCCTCTCCTATGCGTTCAAGGTCCCCTTCCTGTAATACACGAAGAAGCTTACTCTGCAGCTCGACCGGAATCTCGCCAACTTCATCGAGGAATATCGTCCCCTTGTCCGCCAATTGGAAGCGACCGACCCTGTCACGCAAGGCTCCTGTAAACGAACCCTTGGTGTGGCCGAAGAATTCGCTTTCAAAGAGCTCGCGGGGAATCGAGGCGCAGTTGACGGTCACCATATGACGGTCACGCCTGCGACTGTTGTCGTGAATTGCTCGCGCTACCAACTCCTTGCCAGTTCCAGACTCACTCAAAATGAGTACACTGCTATCGGTTGCGGCAACCATTTCGATCTGCTGCAGCACCTTCTTCAAACCGGGACTTTGACCAACGATCTCGGCGAATTGCCGGCCCACTTGCTCCTGAAGGTAAGCATTTTCAAGTTGCAGCGCTTGTTCAGTTTGTTTGCGGCTCTCGATGTCGGTACAGGTTCCGTACCACTTTACGATCGAGCTATGAGAATCGTGAAGCGGCAGGCCTCGTATGAGAAACCAGCCGTATTGCCCGTCTCTGTTCAATAATCGCGCCTCGAACTCGAATGGTTTTCCTGTCGAGATGCCCTCCTGGCGAATCTTCAACGCCCTGTCTCGATCATCAGGATGCAGGATTTCGGCAAAGCCCCATCCCCGGACTTTATCCATCGCACGTCCGTGGT
>JAWOLO010000454.1:0-3199 GCA_033853375.1 Terriglobia bacterium | reverse complement strand
GTTCACGGTTCTCTTCGCTATTCCGCGAACCGTGGGCTGGCTCGCGCAGTGGGAAGAAATGCTTCAGGATCCGGAACAGAAGATCGCGCGTCCCCGGCAGATTTATACCGGCCATGATGCGCGGGATTTTGTGCCGATCGAAAAGCGCGGTTTGCGGACGGCAGTGACAAGCCGTTAGCTGAGCACTCACATTTTCAAAGAGCAGGCTCAGGCAGAAGGCTTAACCTTCTTACTGAGCAACCACATTGGGACCAAAGAGTGGAGCATCACCGACGAGTAAGCCAGGTCGGAGCTGCTCCACACTGACTTTGTCAAAGCGACTGAGTCAGAATCTAAAAAGTCCTGCCTCAAGAGCCGGATGTTCAATTCAAACTTCTGAGCACGCCATTCGCGCGCCGCTTCTTAGGAAGTGGCGTCCTTGATGTCCTCACGAGCGCGTCTCTGCGCATTTCTCGCTTCCGCCTTGGCGTCGGCATCGGAGTTCAACACGCGAATGGCTTTGACCAAAGGCAAGGCCTTGTCGCGCGGAGGAGCTTCGCACGACTTCACATCACCGCTGGGGCGAGCCGCGGTCATATCCCATTTCAGGCAATTGAATTTGATCTTGACGTTGCGGCTCACGTGAAGCGCGGCAACGCAATCTTCCAAGCTGAGGAATCCGCTGCACGCGTCTCGCAAAGTTGTTTTTGGCGGAAGCAGCGCCTGCAATTGCAGCCCGAGCTTCCGTTCTTCCTCTTTGTTTGCGGCAAGCTCCTGGCTGGCCGTGGGACCGGGGTTCTTTTTCATCCACTTCAGCGGATTGTAAGAACGCGCGGCGGCTCCGGCAGCGCCGAACAAGATAGTGATTCCTGCGGCTCCAATAAGGAGCCATTTGTTTCTCATGTGTCCTCACTTCGAGGGCGGGCTCTGGGTAACCCCAGTAGGCCACGGTGTGCGTTGCGCTTCGAGCCCCCGCTAGTGCGGTACTCTCCGAATGCGTTACGTTGGCCCTCCGGGCAGGGTTAAAGGGCAGGCGTCTGGCCAAATCCGAAATGGAGACTCGAAAATCGAAATTGGAAAACCAAAACTCGAAACAGCCCCGCTCGCCGCGGCTCGTGGTAAAGGGGAGGAGGTCGCAAGTGTGGCAAAGAAAGGACTTGCGAGAGGGCGTTTTTAGGTCTGTGGCAAGTTACGACAAAATAAACATATTGTCAAGGCGAATTTAGAAAAAGTAAGAAACTTAAGCAGCGCCGGTAAGGGCGACCGGGATGCCCCGACCGGGTCGGGGTAGACGCCAACCGCCTGTGGAATCTGGGAGGGGAAGATGACAGGAAACGTTTCGCGTGTGAGCGATCTCCGCCGATTTCCGCAGGCAGGCCTCTATTCGATCGTGAAACTTGCCGTGCGCCACGAAGTGCTGCGCCCTGCTGAATCGGTTGCTTGCACCTCCAGCCGGTACGCTCCTTTCGAGAGTTTGTCGATGGGGATCTCCCGCGCGATGGAAATCACAGAACTGCCAGGCTGCTTGTAGGGGGCTGCGTCCACAGGCGGGAAGTCCTTAATCACCTCTCCCCCGTTTGCTTGAACAATTCGCGTGTGTGCTTCAACTGTCGGCTTTTCCGATAGAGCGGACCTGGAGCTGACCGCATGACCTGCGGTAGCGGAAGGCTGAACCAATGATGGTTCGTAGATCTCAAAGTACGCGATCATAGGTTCGCCCGATTTGAAGCGCGTGTCCACGGTAGGTGTTAGTCGAATGCCTTTGCTGACAAGTGGAACGTACTGCGGCGCGAGATTCGAAGAGGCAGCCTCCACTGCCGCCACATGCGCATCGCGGAAGCGCTTGCATAGCATCACAGAGCTCAACGCAACTTGTTTGCCGCCGTGCTCGTCAATCGTCAGAGGTGTCTCGACGCGACCGAACTTCGCCCCGTCGTTGACAACTACCCGAAGAGTGTACTCGCCCGGAGGAAGTTCGACCTGGGTTTCGTAGTGAGCGGGGAGCCACATCATGTCGAAAGCACGCGTGCGCAGGCCATCCAAGGCTGAGTCAGAGTGACTGTGTTCAAGAAATCTTGGCCAATACAAGGGATATTCGAGGTCGCTGAAGCGTGCCGCAAGAGATCCGTCCTTTCTGCAAATCGTCCCTAATACGCCAATTTCAGCCCATAGAGTCCATGTCGAGTAATCCCAATCATGATTTAGACGATTCCATGGGAACCCTGCTCGAATGTCGACTCGGGCTTTCTCTGAACCGGTGTAAAAGAAACCCCATTGAAGTGTTAGGGCGATCTTGCTTTTCCTTGCTGACTCCAAATCGCCTTCCAACCGCTTGCTGAGGTTAGTTCCAAACAAGGGGTCAGACGCGGACTGCCCAGCGCAGTACTCGTCGCGGGCGTACACACGAGTTCCACGGCCGTCTACTTTGACCTCAATTTTGTGACAACCGTCCGAGCTAGGATTGCGTGGGACATACGCGAGAAGGTTGAAACGCCGGACCGCGGGTATTGCTTCACTGTCACCCAGGTCGGTTGAACTCCAAATCCCGCTCGGCGTATCAGATGTTTCTATGTGCCAAGTCCTATTATCACGGGTTGCGACCCACCAGCCTTCGGCTGTGACGCTCTCGATTTTCTGCTCGACACCATCGTCGAAAAGGTGGAAGTCCTGAGCTTTTAAACCGGCGACCAAAGTTTCGTCGCAAGATTTTGGAAAATATGGTGTGGACTGCGGTAGCCCAAAGAACGTTTCCGCGTCGGCAAAGAGGCACTCCCATTGCTCGGGTCGGACCTTGCCTATGCGGTCCTTGTAGAACACGAAAACCGGAACGAGAACCAGATTGGACTCGACCCGAATGGGTTCTTGGGTCGTGTTGGGTTTGACGCTTGTTCGGAATGAACTCTGCATTCTCTCTAAAGCGCTGGCCGCAAGACCGCAAAGGTGTACTGACGCCAGAATGGCAAGAAGCAGTTCGCCGCTCCGGACCTTCTTTGTCACGTTCCTAGCATACTAGGTCTCTAAGCATAAAAACGATATCAAGTCCATTAGCTCCTGCTTCTCGATGTAGGAAACGATGCTGGCCGCACTTAGGCTTTAACCGCAAGCCCCGGTGAGATTAGGTGGAGTCAGGAGCCACGCGGGCAGCTGGCATGAGGCGGCGCCGGGAGAGCAGAAAGCTAATGCAGAAGGCAAAGCCGTTGAAAAATAGCTAAAAGATTGT
>JAWOLO010000453.1:0-4168 GCA_033853375.1 Terriglobia bacterium | reverse complement strand
GATCCGGACGAGCGGATTTCCCGCATCCGGCTCTTGCCTTAGGTAATGACGCCCATGCGGCGTAAAGGATAGGGATGACACACAGTCGGCACAGGCAGCCAGCGGTTGATAAGACGCCACATACGATCCCAAAGGACGCGGCCATTCTGGCTGCGCCGCGAAAGAGCGCGTTGCCAGTGCCATCCGACTTGGAACCGAAACGTCCACAACGCCCGTTTGTTCATGGGCACACCATAGTAGCGGTTGTGTCCACGCACCACCGCCTGCAACCACTTGCCCTGGTCGGGGATGGGTTCGTGCATGCGCCGCCGAAGCTCGGCTTTCACTTCGTTCAGCTTCGCTTGCAGTCTTTTGCGGATCGTCTGCCGCAGCACCGTAAACATGCCGTTGCTCCTCTTCTTTACGCAGATGTGCGTAAAGCCGAGAAAGTTGAACGTCTCCGGCTTCCCTTCTCCACGCCGCTTCCGGTTGTCGATCGCATACGGACCGAACTCCAGAAGTCGCGTCTTCTGAGGATGCAGCTCCAAGTGGAACTTCCGCATTCTCTCGGTAAGTTCCGCCCGAAACTGGTCGGCATGCGATTTCACCTGGAACCCAAGCACGATGTCATCCGCGAAACGCACCACGATCACATCACCGTGCGACCGCTTCCGACGCCACGCTTGAACCCACAGGTCAAACACGTAGTGGAGGTAGATGTTGGCCAGCAAAGGCGAGGCACTTCCGCCTTGAGGCGTCCCTTCTTCCACTCGTATTCGTTTCCCATCCTCCAGCACGCCGGCGTTCAGCCATTTCTGAATGAGTCGCACGACGCGCCGATCTGCCACCCGATGCTCGATGAACTTGACAAGCCATTCGTGGGAAAGCCCATCGAAAAAGCTTTGGATGTCAAGATCGAGCACCCAGTTCACTTTTCTCGTCAGCAGTCCCACATAGAGCGCATCCAGTGCTTGATGCTGGCTGCGTCCGGGCCGGAAGCCGTACGAGAAACCGAGAAAATCCGTTTCGTAGATGGCGTTCAGCACCTCGACCGTTGCGCGCTGGACAATCTTGTCTTCCAGCGCCGTTACTCCGAGCGGTCTTTGCCGCCCGTCGGCCTTGGGGATGTACACCCTACGTACCGGCTTGGCTCGGTACGCTCCGCGTTTCAGCCTTTCGGAAAGGTCTTGGAGGCTCGCTTCCAGTTCCTCGCCGTAGTGCCGCCACGTCTCTCCGTCCACGCCCGGCGCGGCTTCCTTCTTCAAAAAGAAGTAAGCCGTCCGCAGCATTTCGACGTTGTAGATGTGGTGCAGGAGCGCCGTGAACCGCAACTGCTTATCCTTCTTTGCTGCTTGACGCACCCGCTCCAGCGCACTGGGCGCATCGCTCCGGCTCGGTGTCCGGGACGCGTTTTGCTTGAGCAGGTTCCCTTTGGCCAGCCCGCTTCCCTCCATCCCCTCCGCTGCCGTCACTCTGGCATTGTTCGGGGACTTCCCAGGTACTACCGGGCTGTCCGACTTCCCAGGTCCGTTCGTCATCGGCGTGTGTCCTTAGACTTCCCGATGCGTCCCAGGGCTACTGCGGCCTTGGGCGAACCTGGGATCTCCCGGTTCCCGCGCGAGGTGTCTGCGTACGTGCACGGGGTCTCTGACCGCGCGGGACTCTGGCGCTCCTCGCGATGTCGGCGTACCAGATGGAGCCTTCCGCTTCCTCCTACGGCGTCGGCGTCCCGGAGCATGACACTTACGCGGCTGTATACCCGGCCCGCACGTTCCCCTGTCAACGCTTCAGCGCCGCCCTTGCGAGCGGCTCCGCATGACTCGGGGCCGATGTGGGTCGCTAATCCACTTTCGTGTGACTTTTTCATTCACTACACCTCGCCGGTTTACCGGCGCACAGGAGGAACCAAATGAACATCCTGTTTCGACGCTTTCTGGCATGCCTGTTGAGCACCCAAATTACTCTTCTCGGCGTTGCTTTCGACGGGCGTGCCGCGCAGCTGGCCCAGCCATCTTCGGCTCCGAATCCCGCGGCGCAGGGCGCTTCATCATCCCAGCAGGGATTGCGCGACCTCTTGCAGAAATCTTATGAAGAGCTGTTTGAACTCGCGCCGACTCGCACCTTCAGCCCTGCGGAAGTGGAGGCACTCCGAAAGTCCCTAGGCAAAGGCAGAGACGTTTGCGTTTCGCGCTTCAAGGAACACTCCAAGCAATACTCGAACCAAATTGATGCGGCGCAGAAAGACCTCAAGAAAAATACCGCCAAGCTCACGGAAGAACAGCGCAAACAGGTGCACTGCAAGATTCAAAACCTGGAGCTCCTCCGCAGCGAAGCGCAGGCGCTCCATGGACACGCCATTCCCACGGCCTACGACAATCTCAACGCCAAGCTCGACGTTCTCCAGAAATGGCCCGCGCTCTACAGACAGACCCAACAAGAAATCGCCAGCGGCACTCACGTGAACCGCCGCTGGGGCGATGTCAAGGATATCGGCTTCCGTGAAATCGCCGCCAATCAGCAGGACGACATCAAGAAAGGTCAGCAGGCCATCGAGGAAATGAAGCGCTCAGGCCTCCTGCCGCCAGAGGTGGAAGACAAGGCCATCCAGGAATACGTGAACTCTGTCGCCCAGCGCATCGCGCAAAAATCCGACCTAAAAATCCCGCTCCACGTCGTCGTTCTGCAATCGCGCGAAATCAATGCCTTCGCTCTCCCAGGCGGCTACCTCTTCATTGAGCGGGGCATCCTCGAAGCCGCGGATGACGAAGCCGAGCTCGCCGGAGTGCTCGCCCACGAAATGTCGCACGACGCCGCGCGGCACGCCAACAAGCTGATGAAGAAAGCCACCATCGCTTCGATCTTTTATCAGGCTGCGCAGATAGCAGCCATCGTACTGACCGGCGGCGTGGCCGGAATCGGCACCTATTACGCTTTGCAGTACGGCTTTTACGGTTTAGGGCTCGTGTTGAACTTGAATCTTCTCGGCGTCAGCCGTGAATATGAACTGCAGGCCGACCAGCTCGGCGTGCAATATGCCTGGAACGCCGGCTACGACCCAAGCGGCTTTATCCGCTTCTTCGACAAGATCGCCACGCGCGAAGGCTACGTCAATGGCGCAAGCTGGTTCCGCACGCACCCGCCGTTTTATGAAAGGATGGTCGCCGCGCAGCGCGAGATCATGTTCATGCCAGCCAAGCCAGACCTGATCGTGCATTCTTCCGCTTTTGAACAAATGAAAAAGGTGTTGGCGCCCATCGCCGCGGCAGCAAACAGAGAAGAAATGGGGAAACCCAGCTTGAAAATGACGCGTGAGGAAGGATGCGAGCCACCCAAGCGGCTCGAATACACGCCCGGGCAGCCCGTGGAACAGCTCTGCGCCGCGCCAATTCAAGTTTTAACCGATCCTAAACCATAGCCTTCGGAGCTTCGCGGGGCCTCGTCTTGAAGCATGGCTTCGCGGCGGCAGACAACCTTGCTCCTTGACTTTTCATCTGCACGAACGTGGCGTTTCTAAGCCGGGCTCATCAAATTATTGCTATGCTTCGCGCTTCGAGGATTTGCATGACGCTTTGTCGCTTTTGGGTTCTTTTGCCTCTCGGCGTCTTCTCCCTGGCCGCTAGTCTGAGCCCTCAGCAATTGCCGCCCGAGGCGAACACTCCTCAAGCTCAATTCGCCACCGCCGCGCCCGCTGGCGCCATGACCGTCTACGTCAGCGATTTCGATCTGGATGTCGTTCACCGCAAGCCCGCTCCTAAGCCGGCATCCCGCACAACCCCGCCTTCCAAAACGAAGTTAGGAAGCGCCTCACGCTCTCCCTCCGGCGTTCCGAGAATGGGCTACCCAGCTTCGACTGCCGGATCGTCCGCATCTGAAAGTTCCGATTCTTCGGGCGCCCCCGAAGAGGAGACTCCTGCCCAGCAGGCCCACGCGCTGGTGAATGCTGTCTCCGATAGCGTAATCCGGGCGCTGAGAGAGGCTGGTTACGATGCACGCCGTCTTCCTGCGGGCGCGCCCCTTCCGCAGCAGGGCGTGCGCATCCGCGGCGTTTTCGCCGAAGCCGATGAGCAAAATCGCGCGCGTCGCCTTCTCGTGGGAGGTGAACCGGTAGGTGAGAACCTCATCCTTTACGTCGGCGTGAACAACCTTAAAAGCCCGGAGCAGCCGCTCTACGCGCTGGCCGATCCCCCGG
>JAWOLO010000452.1:0-9423 GCA_033853375.1 Terriglobia bacterium | reverse complement strand
GGTACATCGAGACACTTTATCAACTGCGCCAGCGGCGCGGCGTGACGCTCTCCGAAGCGCGGGAGATGATTGCAAACCGCAATGTGTTCGGCTCATTAATGGTGCATCTCGGCGACGCGGATGCGCTTGTGGGAGGACAAACGCAGCACTTTCCGGACACGATCCGGCCGGCGCTGCAGGTGATTAAGCCGCGTCCAGGTCTGCACCGCGTTTCCGGGTTGTACGTGTTGGTGACTCGGCGTGGCGATATCTATTTCATGGCGGATTGCACGGTGAACATTGAGCCGACTGCCGAAGACCTGGCGGAGATCGCACTTTGCGCGGCTCAGACCGCACGCCGGTTTGACGTGACGCCGCGTGTAGCGATGCTGTCGTTCTCCAATTTCGGGAGCACGCAACATCCATTGACAGAAAAGGTGCGGCGAGCCGTCGAATTGATCCGGCGGATGGACCCGAATCTGATCGTAGACGGCGAAGTTATGGCGGATACGGCGGTCGTGCCGGAGATCATCGAGGAAACCTATCCGTTCGCGAAACTGCGCGGAGGGGCCAATGTGCTGGTGTTTCCGGATCTGACCTCGGCGAACACTTCGTACAAGCTGCTGGCGCGGATCGGCGGGGCGGAGCCGATTGGTCCGATTCTGATGGGTATGTCCAAACCGGTGCACGTCTTGCAGCGCGGCGCGGAAGTCGAAGAGATCGTGAATATTGCGGCAATCGCAGTGGTCGATGCGCAGGAAACGGAGAAACGGACTGCGATGCCAACCAAGCTCGAAGAGCCGGAGACCGTGGGCGCGGTAGCATAGAAGACAGCGGTAGCAAAGAAGACACACGTCCGCAGCCCCAATAAGCAGCGCGAGGAGTTCGACAGATTCTGTGTTCCTGCGCCGACCGGTTCTCTCTTTTGAGAACCGCAGGAGGAGTCCATGATTGCCCTTCGCATTTTTCTTCTTTCTTTTTTGCTTCTCGCCTTTGGAAGCGCAGCTCAAGAAAACTCAGAACCCGGCCGCGACGACAAATCGCAGCATCTCCCGCCGTCGTACGTTCCTTCCGGCAAAACCATGTTCAAGCAATACTGTGCCGCTTGCCATGGCGCGGACGGCAAAGGTCGCGGTCCCGCCACGCCCACACTCAACACCCGCGTGCCCGACCTCACCACTCTGACGAAGCGCCACGATGGCAAGTTCCCGTTCGAATACATTGAGAGCGTTTTGCGTTTCGGCCCCGGTTTCCGCGCGCATGGCTCTTCCGAGATGCCCGTGTGGGGCCCCATTTTTCAATATCTCGAAAACTACAATGAGGCTGCGGTCCGCCAGCGCATCCGCAACCTGTGCGAATACATCGAATCCATTCAGCAAAAGTAGTTGCCGGTGGCGATCGTGCCAGCTGCGATTCTTCTTGTTTGACGACTGCGGGCAACCGTGGCGGCAATATATCTCTTGCCGAAAGCAAAACACCGCGGTTCAACCCTCGGAGCTGAATGGTCTGTCCTCTGTTCGCCCATAACGAACCCCACTGTCGGATTGTTTGCTGGACTTGGGCTTGCCCTTGTGTAACAGTCCAGCAGGGGGTGGGTCATGCGGACTCTTGTTCAGAATCTGCGTTACGCGCTTCGAGGACTAAAGAAGAATCCCGGGTTCGCAGCTGTTGCAGTCCTCACACTGGCCTTGGGCATTGGCGCCAACAGCGCCATGTTCAGTATCATCAACGCAGTTTTGCTTCGCCCTCTTCCCTACCGTGAGCCGCAAAACTTGGTCCTGCTTTCCGAGCGTTGGCCTCAGTTTCCCAGGTTGTCTTTGTCCTACCTGAATTATAAAGACTGGCGCGACCAGAGCCGTTCTTTCGAAGCCATGGGAGCAGTGCGGAACTTTGTCGTAACCATGACAGGAATCGAAGAGGCCGAACGTATACCCGCGCAAAATGTCACAGCCAGCCTCTTTGACTTATTGGGAGTGCGGCCGGAACTGGGCCGCCCTTTTGATGCGGCGGAAGACAAGCCTGGCGCGCCGCCCGTAGTCCTCATCAGCCACAGCCTCTGGCAACGGCGGTTTTCTTCTTCCCAGAACGTGCTCGGCAAATCCATCACCCTCGACAATCAAAATTATTCGATTATCGGGGTGATGCCCGTCGGCTTCGAGGTTCTTCAACAGGCAGCAGATGTGATTTTGCCATTCGAGCCTTGGGCCAGCACACTACCCGACGATCGCAGCTGGCATCCAGGTATTCTGCCAATAGCGCGCCTCAAACCGGGCGTCTCGCTTGAGCAAGCGCGCTCGGACATTGCCATAATCGCCGCCCGCCTTGCAAAGGAATACCCGGAGAACGACAGCAACGTCACGTCGCTGGTTGACCGCATGCAGGATCAGATTGTGCAGAATGCCCGTCCTGTCTTGTTGATCCTGGTTGCGGCCGTGGGGGCTGTTCTCTTAATTGCTTGCGTGAACGTTGCCAATATTCTGCTCGTCCGCGCCACAAGCCGGCGGCGCGAAATAGCCGTGCGTGCTGCGCTGGGAGCGCGACGCTCCGACATTGTGGGTCAGCTTGTGACGGAAAGCATTCTCCTCTCGGTTCTGGGAGCAACCGTAGGACTTCTGTTGGCGTGGACTGCTTTGCCTGTATTGTTGCGGTTGGCCGGAAACAGCCTGCCGCGCAGCAACGGCGTGTCTGTGGATTCCCATGTTCTTGGCGTGACTGCTTTCATCGCCCTTCTTGCCGGCGTCATCTTCGGGTTGGTTCCCGCATGGCAAGCATGGCGCGTAGACCTTCGCGAAACGCTTGGCGAAGCCAGCCGGGGAGGTCCGTCCCGATCGGTCTTGCGCACCCGTGAGGCGTTGGTGGTTTCCGAGATCGCGCTGGCCATGGTTTTGCTCGCGGGAGCTGGCTTGTTACTGAGGAGCTTTGAGCGCCTGACTCAGGTCTCCCCAGGCTTTTCTGCCGATCATATCCTGGTCGCGGATATAGTGCGTTCACCCAGTGCATATCGCGATCCTAATGTTCGTTTAGGCTTCTTTGACCGTCTCTTTGAGCAGGTCTCAACCCTTCCCGGTGCCCGCTCCGTTGGCGGCGTCTCTTTCCTGCCGGTGACTGGCACTGGGTCTGCCTTGCACTTCAATATTCAAGGCCGTCCGCCCAGGTCTCCGCAGCAATACACTATTTCGAATTATCGCGTCGTGAGCGCAGGTTACTTTAAGGCTCTAGGAGTGCAGCTCCTCGCCGGCCGATGGCTGGAAGATCGCGACCGCGATCAAGCTCCGGACGTAGTGTTGATTAATTCCTCATTCGCTAAAACATACTTCCCAAACCAATCGCCCCTCGGCCAGCACATCCAGCTTGGGGCTATGCCTGATGCAAGCATCCCATGGATGGAGGTGGTCGGAGTCGTTGGCGACGTGAAGCAATCTCTGGCTGCTGAATCTTCGACAGAGATGTATGTTCCCTATCGCCAGGCTGATAAGGTGCTTCCAGTTTTTGCCATGTCTCTGGTGGTGAGGACCGTTGGTGACCCTCTAGTCCAGGCCGGCGCAATACGTGCCATTGCGCGTGGCCTCGATCCCAATCAGCCAATTACACGAATCCGCACTATGGAAGAGAACATCGCTCAATCCATGTCCGAACCCAGGTTCCGCACGATTCTGTTGGCCATCTTTGCCTTCATTGCGCTGGCGCTCGCAGCCGTGGGCATTTTCGGTGTGATGGCATACTCCGTCGTCCAGCGCACCCGTGAACTCGGCGTGCGCATCTCCCTGGGCGCCTCGCGAGGGCTCATTTTCCAGTTAGTCTTGAACCGTGGCCTGCAACTTACGCTGCTGGGTTTGGCAATCGGGCTGGCCGCGACATTTGCTCTGACGCGGTACTTGTCAAGTTTTTTGTTCAACGTTCCTTCTTACGATCCCTTAACCCTAGTGTGCGTAACCGTGGGATTGTTAGTGGTTTCGCTTGGTGCCTGTTACCTTCCGGCTTGGCGCGCCACCCTGGTGGATCCCATCGTCGCTCTGCGTCAAGAGTAAGGCTCTTAACGTCGAGAGCCTTTCGTATCGCTTACAGTTGCTTGACGCCGTAGGCTGCGTTCCAATTTGAAACTCCCGCTGCCTCCTGAATTCCATCAATCAGCAACGCCGAGCGGCTTGGGCTCAAAATTCAGAACTTAACCTTAGCGGTAGGTACTAAATTGTCCCCTCCGCGAACTCCCTTTGGCACTCCCTTTGCCACTGCAGGTTGTGCGCAGAAGCGGCCGCATCCCCAAAGAAATTCCCGTCCTCCTCATCGGTTCCGATTTGAGCGGCAGGGTTTTTTCCGAGCATACCAAAACCGTTCTGCTCAGCCTTCACGGCGCCGGCCTTCTTTCCCGGCACAAGCTTTCTCCCGAACAAGAACTCGTTCTTCGCTGGCCTGAGCGCAACAAAGAAACGGACATCCGTGTCGTTGGGCAAATCGGCGAAGACTGCGGCATCTATACCTACGGAGTCGCCTTTCCCGATCACGTCACGAATTTCTGGGAAATGGATTTTCCTCCGCCATCTCCTATCGAACGGGAGCTCGGCCTCCTCACGCTGGTATGCATCGCCTGTCAATCCGTCGACAAGATCGATAACACCAGCCCGGAAGCCGACGTGTGCGCCACCAACAATGGCGTCCTTCGTTATTGCAAGCGCTGCGGTACTTCCACCGTCTGGAAGGTAGGCCAACCCGGCGCGTCCAATTTTGCGACGCAACTGCGTGCGGTCTCGCCGCCCGCGCCCACTCTGCGACCTGATCCCACGCCTGCCTCGTCTCATTCACGGACACAGCAACCTCGCTCGGTTCCTCCTAGCCCTTATTCCGCCACGCCGCCCGTGGACTTGATCCCTCGCGGATTACCCGTCCCGCAAAAAAGTCCGTGTCCTTCTTCGTCCTGGCCCTCACAAGTTTCGAAATCCTCGCCAACCCCATCGCCTTCTCCTACTACATCCGTCGCTACTTTGCCTGCGTCCCCATCCGGAACGCCGGAGCAAAAGCCCGCTACCCCGCTCGTCAATCGCCGCAAATATCCTCGCGTCAAAGTCAATTACATTGCTTTAGTCCGCCATCCCGATCGCGGCGAAGAATTTGTGCAATGTGAGGACGTCTCCCGCGGCGGTCTGCGTCTCAAAAGCCGCGTCCGATATTTCGAGCAAACCGTCATCGATGTTGCCGCACCTTACAGCTCTGGCCAGCCTGCCATCTTTCTTCCTGCGAGGATTGTCTATGCTCAGGAGTTGCCGGAGCAAAAGCTCTTCCGCTATGGCCTGCAATACCTCAGGGACGAAAGACCGCGCGGCGCCTTCTAGTGCCTTTCGAAAAAGCTCAACTTTCTATAACAAGCTGCCGAGAAAACAAAAAAGAGGGGGCGAGATTTCGCCCCCTCCCTTTCTCGAGGGTGCAGTTCGATCAAGCCTTTGCCGCAAAGGCAATTTTATGGAAGGTGGAGTATTCCGCGTCGTACTTCTTGACGGTTGGGAAGCCCTCAATGAACTTCTCCATGATCTTCTCGACCTGTGGATACTGTTCGCGATTGTAGACTTCCGCGTACTCCTTGGTCTCCCACAGGCTGATTGCGACTGCCTCTCTCTTTTCCGGTGAGACGAGCAAGAGCTCGTCAAGGAATCCCTTCTGCTTTTTCAGCAGCGAGAGAATTTCCTTCTCAAAGATCACCGGGAACTCATTCACCATTTTGGGCTGGATCTGGAAGGTCACCAGACGTGCAAACATTCAACTTCTCCCTCCTTTTAATTTTGGAGGGCGATGCCGCTCGTTGCCCCTCGGTGGGTCCCCAAGACTCCGAGGGCCTCAAGCTCATCCCGCCCCCGTGGACTCACTTATCGCGCGCATGCACGGAAATTACAGTCGTCTGCGTCACGTTGCAACGTGCGCTATGGTCCGGCCTCTGCATCTTTCGGGCGGAAGCGCGGAGGCAAAACCGCGAATTTCTTCTTGCGAGCACGTCTATCGCTAATGGAATCAATCGACTAGGGCAGAACTGTTACCTTTGCAAGTCCTGCAGCTGCAATCGGCTTTTTAGATGAGGTCGTCCACGGTGGGGCGCGCCGTGCCTTTCCAGTTGGCGTCAAACTGTTTGCGCACGAAGCCCGCGTCGTAGGCGCGGTCCTGGGACTTCAGGGCTTGCTCGAGGCCAAAGAGCGAGCGCGGGTTGCGCGGATTGCGCTCGAGGTCCGCGCGAAAAACTTCCTCGGCTCCGGCGTAGTCGCCGATTTTCAGCAGCACCGCGCCGAGTGACTCGCGCACGGGATAGAACCAGTCCTGCGGCTCGTCGTACTTCAAGCCATCTTGCACTGCAACGGCCGCGCGCAACTGGTTGACGGTCGAGTCCATGTCGTTTTTCGCCAGGGAAATTTTTGCGCCCAGCACGTTCTCTGCGATTTTCAAAATGTCCTTGGTCTTGTTGTTGATGGGCATCTGGAAAACGGCGTCCGGCGAAGTTTTCTCTTCCGCCTCGGCAACGATCTTGTGCTCGGCTTCTGCTTCGTCCAGTTTGCCCGTTCCAGCAAGCGCCAATCCGTGCGCAAAATGCCAGAAAACATTGGCCGTCTGCATCGCTGCGTCCGGCTCAGGCATTTTCAGAATTTCATTCCACTTATGAAAGCGCACTTCCACGGCTATCGGAACGGTCATGAAGCCGCCTAGCGCCGGCATGTCTTTCACGTGCGGTCCCACATTCGCCGCCAGTAACTGTGCGCCGCGCCGCGACTCGGTGTAATTGCCATTCATCGCCGCGGCCATGGCGATGAAGTGCAAATTGTGGCTGTAATACATCATCGAGTAGATGCCCGGAGCCGCGCCGCCCTTGATGTACGCCTGATCCGCAAGCGCGGCCTTCTGGTTGGTTTTCAACGCCGCTTCGTAATCTCCCGTGCGGATGTAGATGTGCGCAGGCATATGCACGATGTGTCCCGCTGCGGGCGCCAGCTCCGCCAAGCGATTCGCGCCAGCCAGTGCGCGTTCCGGCGAATTCGACGCCTCCACGGAATGAATGTAGTAATGAATCGCGCCGAGATGATTCGGCTCGCGCCGGATGACCGACTCCAGCGTGGCCACAATTTCTTCCGTACCCTCCTCCGGCGTGCCGTCCCGGCGCCACAGCCCCCAGGGATGCAGATTCATCCCCGCTTCCGCGAACAGAGTCGCCGCATCGAGGTCGTCCGGGAAGCGCTTCATCACCTCGCGCATGGCGTCGCGATATTGTTCCGCTGCGGCACGCAAATCGGACTTGGGATCGGCAGGGAAGCGCTTCGCCAGCGCCGCGATGTACGCCTTATCGCTCTCCGAAGCATCACCCGCCAGCGCCTGCGCCTTCTCAATCGCCGCATGCGCCTGCACAAAGCGGTCTTCGCTTGCGGGATCGTTGTAATTCGGCCCGACGGCTTCCGCCACACCCCAAAACGCCATCGCCAGCTTGGGATCGAGTTCGCCGGCGCGCTGGAACGAACGCGCGGCTTCGTCATGATTGAACGCGTAAATCTGCCGCAAGCCCTGGTCGAAGAACGCCTGTGCCTGCGCGTTTTTGGTGGAAACCGGGTGATGCCAATTGCCGTAGCCGCTCATCAGTACGGCGGTGGGTTTCGCCTTAGTGGCCGCCGCGTGTTCGGCATGTTCTTGCGCGAACACAGGCGTGCTTAGCGCGAAAGTGGCGACACACAGCGTAAGCGCAACAGCAAACGTAGCCACTACGCGGCGAGTCCGGATGAAGCGATTCAGCGCGCAACGATACATGGGGGTGCCTCCAGTTGATTTTGAAGTGGGGTGACCTGTTGCGCGAATTGTAGCATCCTCTCGATTTCGGCGATAGCTTGTCATCTCAGCGGTAGACTTCGCGACGGTGCCCGATGCGAAGAACAAGAATCAGCACCCGATCGTCTTCAATCTTGCAGATCAACCGATAGTCCCCGACGCGGTATTTCCAGAATTCGCCCAACTCGGAACCGCGCAATGCCTGTCCGATGCTGCGCGGATTCTGCAACGGCGCGAGCCGTTCGCTAAGAAACTTCAGGATGCGTTTTGCTTGTGGAGGGTCGAGTTTGTCGAGCTCGCGCGCAGCTTGAGCAGACAACTCAATCTTCCAAGCCATGCCGCTTCAAGACATCTTCGAGGGGTATGGTCGGTTCATCACCGCTGCGAATCCGTTCCAGAATGCGCTCCGCCTGGTAAAGGTCTTCGAGGTCGTCGAGGTGTTCCAGGATGGCTTGCCGCACATAAAAGCTCTTCGTCCGCCCTGTGCGCCGCGCAAGCTTCTCTAGTCGTTTTTCGATGTCTTCCGGCAGGCGAATCGCTAGCATCTTATTCTCGCTATACAAGTATAGCACAGCCCTTTTCTCAAAATTTCAACAGTGAAAGCTTGCGAATTCACTGGGAGGCGTCGCGTTTGCCGCGCCATAATTGACCAAGCCCCCAGATCGTCAGCAAAGCCAAAAACGCTACCAGCGCAATGCCTCCGGCGAGGAAACTTCTTCCGATGGTCCATCGCAAACGTGTTACCGACACCTTCGAAGACTGTGCCCCATTGTCCGGCAGCCGGCCCTGGGCATCCACGGCGCTGACGGTCACCGTGTATGTACCCTGAGCCGTCGAACCGCTCACCGGGACCACCAACTGGGACGTGGCGGAGCCTTCGCCCGTCACGGTGGCCGGAGCAGGTGTGGCGCAGGATGGCGCGGGTTGAGTCATTCCGGAGACCGCGCAGGTGAAGTTCACCGTGCCGGTATAGCCGTTGAAGGGAGTGATGGTGATGGTGGAAGTTGCGGTCCCTGTATCCAAGTCGGAAGGCGTCAGAAGTGTCAGGGTGAGGTTGTAGCTGGCAGTCGGCGCGCCTTGGCATTCGCAGGAAAGGGCATCCGCCCGCTGACCCTCGATCGTGCACACCCCCACTGTTCCGCCGCCCACGGTGGGCGGGCTGCATCGAGCGCCCGGCTTCGTGCAAACGTGCCCCTGTTCCAGAGGCTTGGAGGCACACGCCTGTCCAAAAGCCGCCGGTGCGGCAACCAGAATGGCGCTGCACACGCCAGAGAAAAAGAGCAGAAGTTCGAGCCTCGGGCGCATAGCTGTTCGCTTCATAAGGTAAGGTGAAGATCCTCTAGGAATTGTGATGACCCCTCTGGGAATTTGCAAGGCCATGCCGGATGGCTTGAGATGTTGGCCCGCCACGGCGGGCAGGCCTGCCGCGGCAGGCAAACAAAAGGGGCCATGGGTGGGGGGATACGTAAGTGTGGCAATGATTGGACTTGTGGGAGCGCGTTTTTGGAAGTGTGGCAATGGTTGGGGTTAGCAGGCGATTTCTCGGATCTGTGGCAAGCACAGGACTTACTGGAGAAGTGGCGAGTGGCGAGTGACGAGTGGCGAGAAACGGAACAGAGGGTACACCCCTCCGTTGAATGGAAAAGAGTGCGGAAGTGA
>JAWOLO010000451.1:0-6285 GCA_033853375.1 Terriglobia bacterium | reverse complement strand
GAAGACGTTTGCGAAGAAAATCAAGCACGATGATATCTTCCGCCTGAAAACTGCACGTTAGGCATGCTTGCGCGCCTTGCGAATCTGCCAGAACGACATCCAGCAACTGTTCGACGTTCAAGCTTTCTATTTGCTGATGATCGAGGGCGTTGAGAGTCGTGCTCATTTCACACCTGTGTTCGGGTTGGTTTGGAATTCTCGCGGCAGGCGCAGTTTTTCAGCAAAACTGAGTGCGGCTTGTGTGATTTCGGGAGCATCAGCGTCAGCTTGGCCTGCGAAGATCGCCGCGCCATAGTCATCTTGTGGCCGAAAAACTGCATCGAGAGGAATTCCTGCAAGCTCTTGTGACCGCAGCGAAGCGTTCGCGCAGACGACGAGCAAACCCGCGGCGTAAAGCGAAGTCAGAAAACTTGCCAGCACGGGTGAAGGCACACCTGAACCATCTACGACGACGACTTCGAAGCCGTCTTGAAAGAGAGCGCGCTCCAGCGACTTTGCCAGCGGCAAGCAATTGCCAAGCAGCACAATCCCCGACTTGTGGCCGCGGCGGCGATGCCGTTCCGCTGCGGTAACGTCTCCTAGTGCAGTCGTTAACGAAGCAGGGGGTTGATCCTCGTGGCTGGCGCCGTCCTCCACGAACGTCTCGCGGACCATGCCCGCTCCCACCGTGGCGTTTGAAAATGGATCGATCAAAATGAAGCTGCCGCTGGCACGGCTGGTGGTGTAAGGATCCAAAAACAGCGGCTGATTGGTTTCAATTTCCACTTCCGCGATGCCATTCATTTCCAGCCGTGCAGCGGGCTCGTGTTCGAACGTATTGACGTTCACGCGGTGAATAATCCGTCGAACGCGAGCCTTGACCAAACGCGTGGTCTGCTTCAAAAGCAGCGGCTTCCCAATCAAAAGCGGATCCGCGTGAAGCCAAACCACTGCGGCGGAAAAGCCGCGAGAGACCGAGGGAAGATTCGACAGAGAAACCAACATGTCGCCGCGACTGAGATCGATTTCGTTCTCGAGCTGCACCGTGATCGACTGCGGCGCGAACGCCTTGTCCCGGTTGCCGTCGAAGCCGACAATCGCTTTGACTCGGGTTTCTTGCCGCGAAGGCAGCGCCACGAGAGCATCGCCCGGGCGCAGCGAGCCGCTCGCCAGTTGCCCTGCAAATCCGCGAAAGCGAGAATCCGGCCGAATGACGTACTGAATGGGAAACCGCACTGCGTCGAGCGAATGCGTCTGGCGAAAATCCACCGTCTCGAGATGTCTCAAAAGAGTTGACCCCGAATACCAGGGCATGTTTTCGCCGGCGGTTACGACGTTATCCCCCGCCAGCGCGCTGACCGGAATGCACTGCACGGAAGGAATGCCCAATTGCGATGCGAGTGAAAGAAAATCGCGCTGCAAACGAAGGAAAACTTCTTCGCGGTATTCCGCGAGGTCCATTTTGTTGATCGCCGCGACGACGCACCGGATGCCAAGCAGCGAAGCGATATACGCGTGGCGATGCGTTTGCGTAAGCAAGCCTCTGGTCGCATCCACCAGAATGATCGCAAGATCGGCAGTAGACGCGCCCGTCGCCATGTTGCGCGTGTACTGTTCGTGACCCGGCGTGTCGGCGATAATGAACTTGCGGCGCGCGGTGCTGAAATAGCGATAAGCAACGTCAATCGTGATGCCCTGCTCGCGCTCCGCGCGCAAGCCATCAGTTAGCAGCGAAAAATCAAAGGAGCCACCAGAGCGGTTAATTTTGCTTTTCTGCACCGAGGCGACATGGTCCTCGTAGACCGCCCTCGCATCGTGCAGCAAGCGGCCAATTAGGGTGGACTTCCCGTCGTCCACGCTGCCGGCTGTCGTAAACCGGAGCAGGTCTTTGCGCAGGTCGGCCTCGAGAAACGCCGCAAGGCTTTCGGAGTGCTCGGAAGCAGCAGCGGTTAGCATCAGAAATAGCCCTCGCGTTTCTTCAATTCCATCGATCCTTCCTCGTCGTGATCGATGGCACGGTTTTCGCGCTCGGAGCGGCGAAAGGAAATCATCTCTTCAATAATCTTCGGCACGGTGTCTGCCTCGGATCGAATCGCGCCGCTGCACGGAACGCAACCGAGGGAGCGCATGCGGCACTTGATCCATTGCACTTTTTCGCCGGGCAAAAGCTCATCGGGAGAATAAATCAGCACGATTGCGCCGTTGCGCACCACCGCCTGGCGTTCGCGCGCGTAATACAACGGAACGATGGGAATGTTTTCCGCATGGATGTACAGCCACACATCCAGTTCGGTCCAGTTCGACAGGGGAAAAACGCGAATGCTTTCCGATTTCTCGATACGCGAATTGAAAAGATTCCAGAGTTCCGGGCGCTGGTTCTTCGGGTCCCACTGACCTTGCGAATCGCGAAAAGAGTAAATGCGCTCCTTGGCGCGCGATTTTTCTTCGTCGCGGCGAGCGCCGCCAAAAGCCGCGTTGAATCCTCCCGCCGAAAGCGCGTCCAGCAACGCTTTCGTCTTGAGCAAGCCGCAGCATCTCTGCGTGCCCAAAACAAAAGGATTCGCGCCTTGCTCTAGCGCTTCGCGGTTCTGATGCACGATCAGCTCAGCGCCGATCTCGCGCGTGTACGAGTCGCGGAACTCAATCATTTCCGGGAATTTGTAGCTCGTATCGATGTGCAGCAGTGGAAACGGAATCTTCCCCGGGCAAAAAGCTCTTTGTGCCAGGCGCAACATGACCGAAGAATCTTTGCCAATGGAATAGAGCATGACCGGGCGGGAAAACTCCGCAGCCGCCTCCCGCAGGATGAAGATGCTTTCGGCTTCGAGCGTCGCGAGATGGCCAAGCCGGCGTTCCAGCACGGACGCAAAGGAAGCTTCGCAAACGTCTGGCAGCAGAGTCTGGTCCGGCGGCTGCAGCATCGAAAAAGTCATGGCCTTGTTTCCTTCCCAGGAAAAATCTCCCCAAGAAAACACAAAACCCACCTGCCAGCTATCTGGCGGTGGGTTCAAAAACTCAATCGGCTAGTGCTTCGGTTTAGACGGCTAGCCTCCCAGCGCCAGAAGACACCATGACGCAACACATACACAGACAACAGTTGCTCATGAACTTCTGACGAGATTGGCTCGCGTGACTCACGGATGAGAGTCTAACCTGCATGGTCCTTTGATGCAACCCGCCCAAGGAACGATACTTTTCCTCTTTCTTCAGTTTTTTGCAGGACGGAAATGCGTCCGCAAGATATACGCAAAAGAAGCAGCTCATCCAGCGTCTCTCGAAGCCCATCGAAGTCATCAGTTTCCCGAGGTGGCGGTGTCCGACGGGGCGTAGTAGCCGTTGCGCGTACGGGCCACGAGTTTGCCGCGGCCGTGCGGAGGAATCACTTCCACGGAGACAGCGCGGAAAGTTCCGTCGCGCTTGGAATTCGTTGGATAATAAGCCAGTGTGTACTGATTGCGGATATCGTGCGCCACTTGCTGGCAGATGTTGTGCACGTCTTCCACATTTTCCGGGAAGTACGCGACGCCGCCCGAAGCTTTCGCGATATCTTCCAGCGCGCGCTTGGCTTTCTTTGCGCTCTTCTTGCTTTCCTGGCTCAGCAAGCCAATCGTGTAAATCACCGTATCAGTCTTCTGAATTTCGCGAATGGTTTTTTCCAGCGTGTAATGACTCGAATTGTCTTCGCCGTCTGTAACGACCAGGAGTACGTGCTTGTCCAGCTTCGCTTTCTTCAGGTGATCCAGAGAACCGATGAGGGCATCGTAAAGCGCCGTGCTGCCGCGAGAATCGATGCGTTCAAGGGCCTCTTTCATTTCCGGGATGCTATTGGTGAAATCTTTGTCCAGGTCCAGATAAAAATCATCATTGAAATTCACAACGAACGCCTGGTCCTGCGGATTGCTGGCCTGAACCAGAGTGATGGCAGCCTCATTCACCTTGGGCCGCTTGTCGCGCATGCTGCCGCTATTGTCAATCACCAGCCCCATCGCCACGGGCACATCTTCGCGCTTGAAGACCGCAAGCTTTTGCTCGACTTTGTCCTCGAACACGCGGAAATTCGCCGCCATCAATCCATCCGCGAATCGCTGCCGGTCATCCAGCACGGTCGTATGCAGCACAACCAGGTTGACGCGGGTGATGATGGTCGCACCCTGCTTTTCGGTGTTGGTCTGCTGCCCTGGTGGGGGAGGAACCGGATTGGCTACGGGAATCTGCGCGCAGAGAGAAGGCGCAAAGAATGTGACCGCAAACAAAAACAGCGCAAGAAAGAACGCCGAAGCGACGGGAGGGGTGCGGGTGTAATTAGTGGCTGGGAGCGTAATACCCCGTCTTTGCGTATACAGTAAGAGGAGGGAGTCCTCTTGGAGCGCGCAGTTTGATCTTGATCTTCCTCCACCGCGCGTCGTGTGCTTTGTTGCTTGGTCGATAGCCGAGCACATATTGATTTCGCAGCTCCATGCCGATTTTTGTTGCGATATCCGGAAGATCTTCCAGTCTCTCAACAGCGAACACGCGGCCTCCGGTCATCTCCGTAATTTCACTGAGGAGTGAGGGCCCTTTCAGTTCTTCCGGAGTCCGATTGCGAGATCCCAGCGGGTCAAAGATGCCGATGGCATAGAGCTGGGTATCGGCTTCTCTCACCAAGCGCTTGATATCGTTTTCGTTGTACCTACTGTGATTATCTCCTCCATCGGATAGGATGAGCAAGGCACGTTTGGCGTTGTGTGCACCCCTCATCTCGCTGAGTCCCAGGTAGATTGCGTCGAGAAGCGCAGTGCGGCCTTTCGGAGCAGTGAGCATCAGGCGGCTCTGCAGATCTTCGACGCTATTGGTAAACGCGCTGGTAAGTTCAGCGCGCTCGTTGAAACTGACCAGGAAAAATTCATCTTGCGGGTTGGCGGTTTTGAAAAATTGCAGGGCAGCTTCGCGAGCCTTGCCGATTTTGTTCGACATGCTGCCGCTGAAATCAAAAATCACGCCGATGGAAATGGGTACGTCCTCGGAAGAAAACGAAACCACTTCCTGCTCGACATTGTCTTCAAAGACGCGGAAGTTGTCGGGATCGAGGCCGGTCACCAGGCGGTTGTAGGGATCGGTGACTGTCACATTGACGAGCGCCATGTCCACGTCGATGTGCATAGTGCTACCGGGCTTGAACGGCTTCGCCGCAGTATCCCTTCGCACGTCATCGACTAGCTTGACCTTCGCCTTGCCGTCATCCTGTTTTGCCGCGGAATCTTCGTCTTTAAGATCTTCCTTCTTAGGCTCTTCTTTCCTGGCATCATCTTTGGGCTTATTGTCATCAGGGGGAGCCTGGGCAGCAGCCTGAAGGAGGGCTTGAGCGCAGAGGAAGCAAACAACGAGAAGAATCCGAAGCGATACAAACACAACGCGACGCATCTCAAAGCGTGACTGCGGAACAGTCACCGGCAAATCGCGTTTCACGGCACCCCCTACGTCTCGGTCGGACCGGGACGGCCGCGTGGTTCGGTTTCACTTGGATTCTACCACTCGGCTCGGCGAAAACAAGGGCAATCCTTCCATCTGTCGTATCGATGAAGCTGCATCACGGTTCTGGAACTGCAGCGTGTGGTAGCATCGCCACACAGAATCGTCACTACTCGTAAAGGACTCTGAAGAGCCGGAGCTTATTCCTGGAACCGGAGAAGTCTGGAGAAGCAAAGAGATGGGCTCGGCGGTCAAAGTGGTGGTCGTTATTCCGGCGCGCTATGCGTCGATGCGCTTGCCTGGAAAGCCGCTGGTGTCGCTCGCGGGGAAGCCGATGATTCAGCGCGTCTATGAGCGTGCGAAACTGGCACAACGCCTCGACCGCGTGATCGTGGCAACCGATGATGAGCGCATCGTGAAAGCCGTGGAGGGATTTGGCGGCGAAGCGCGCATGACGCGTACTGACCATCGCACCGGCACGGAGCGTGTCGCGGAAGTGGCTGCACATGAAGAAGGAGAAGTGTTTGTGAACGTGCAAGGAGACGAGCCACTTCTTGATCCTGCGGCGGTCGATACTGCGGTCGCCTCACTGCTCGAAGAGCCAGAGGCTTCTATTGCGACAGTGGCCACAGCGATCAAGAGTCCTGCGGATATCATGGACCCCAATGTGGTGAAGACGGTGCTGGATTTCGATGGCAACGCGCTGTATTTCTCGCGTGCGCCAATTCCGTGGGTGCGGGACAGCGCAAGCAAGATTCAGGTGCGGCACCTGAAGCATCTGGGCCTCTATGTTTTCCAGCGCGATGCGCTACTCGAATTTCCCACGCTGCCTCAGGGAGAATTGGAACGTATCGAGCA
>JAWOLO010000450.1:0-5749 GCA_033853375.1 Terriglobia bacterium | reverse complement strand
TTTGGCCGCAAGCAAGAAGTACCCGTCAAATCTCCCTAGAGTTAAGCCGTTCCAAGCTAAGAATCGCGCCTTCCTACACACCGCTTTCGTTCATTCGAACTGAGCAACTGTGACGCCCATCCTTGCCCCGCGTGGCACGCGGGCCATACTCCAAGCAGAGGTGCTTTATGCCAGCCCTGGTAAAAGTTGCCGATTCCCCATTTATCGTCGAAGCTTTGAGCGGGCGCGCTCCCGATCTTCCCCGTTTGGCCAGGCAGGTCGAGGGAGACCCGGAGCTGCTCCTCGCCGTTATGGACGCGCTCGGTTCCGCGTTTCCTCGCATCCGTTTTGCCGCCAGCAAATTGCTGCGCCTCGTAAGTGAGAGATCCCCAGAAGCGCTCTACCCGCACTTTGACTCCTTTGTACGCCTGCTCCACGACAAGAACAGCATTCTGCGCTGGAACGCTATGCTTACGTTGGGCAATCTCGCCGCCGCCGACCATCAGAAGAAGCTCGATGCGATTCTCGAAGAATATCTTGCGCCGATTTCTAGCAGGAAGCTGATTGACGCGGCCAATACCATTCGCGGAGCGGCGGCGATCGCGCAAGCAAAATCCTATCTCGCGGACAAGATCGCAAACTCAATTCTCGCGGTGGAAGACGCGCGCTACACCACTCGCGAATGCCGCAACGTAGCCATTGGCCATGCCATCACCGCGCTGAGCGATTTTTTTCCGTCGCTTCACGAGCAGCACAAAGTTCTCTCGTTTGTTCGCCGTCAGACCAAAAACGCAAGACGCGCCACCGGCAATAAGGCCCGCAAGTTCCTGGCCAAGTGGCAGGCAGCCGAACACCAAACTGCCGCTTGCGAGGCCTGCGATTCCTATTGAGGCAGGTCTACCGCATCAAGGACTGACTCGCTCGCGCGCCGGGGAACCGCTGCCCTGCTAGAATCACTCCCGTGACTTCCGCTTCCGAAAAGGTGATTCACGAACTGGTCGCTACTTCCGCTGATGCGGGAACGCGTCTCGACCGCTTCATTGCTACGCAGTGCCCCGAACTGAGCCGCTCGCGCGTGCGGGAACTAATTGACTCCGGCCATGTGCTCTTGGACGGCAAGGCCGCAAAAAAAGGCGCATTCCATCTTCGCGGCACTGAGAAAATCACCGTTGAAATTTCCGAGCGCCCCGCGGTCGTCGCGAAACCGGAAGCCATCCCGCTCGAAGTCCTCTACGAAGACGAAGACGTGATTGCCATCAATAAGCCCGCCGGAATGACCGTGCATGCCGGCGCGGGCAACACCTCGGGCACGTTGGTAAACGCGCTGCTTGGACGCGGGCTACAGCTTTCGAAAGGCGGCGGTCCGCTCCGCCCGGGAATCGTGCATCGCCTCGACAAAGAAACTTCCGGCGTGATCCTAGCGGCGAAAAACGACGCCGCGCATGCAAAGCTCGGAGAAGCGTTCCAGCAGCGCGCCGTCAAGAAAACGTATCTCGCTCTGGTGCAGGGAATCCTGAAGGAAAAGACCGGCAGTATCGAACTCGCCATCGGCCGCAGTCCCATTCATCGCACACGCATGACCACGCCACGGAAATCCTGGCGCGGCGCGGCCATCGCGAATCCCCGCGCGGCCCGCACGGATTGGCGCGTCCTCGCCTACATCGACAACACCACTCTGGTCGAGGTCCAACTCCACACCGGACGGACCCATCAAATCCGCGTGCACTTTTCCGCGCTGAAACATCCCGTAGTTGGCGATACACTCTACGGCGCAGCGGCGCAACTGCGTGTCGGCAAGCAAACGTTGCGCAAGTTGGAGCGCAATTTTTTGCATGCCGCAAAGCTGGGCTTTGCGCAGCCGCGGACCGGTACATGGATGGAAGTTCGCGCGCCTTTGCCGGAGGAACTCCGAGATTTCTTGAAGCAACTTTGCGCCGCTGCTGGTGAATCGCCAGGCCGAATTGACGCTGCGCTCGCAGCGTACCTATAATTCTTACATCGATGAATCGACGAAACGTTGTCATCCCGGCTTTTCTGGCGGCCGCCCTTTTGCTCCCGGCCTTCTCGCTCCGCGCGCAGCAGCAGCCTCCGCCACCCGCGCAGTCTCCTAACCAGCAAGCGCCCGAGCAAAGCGGCCAAACGTTCAAGCGGGAAGTCAACCTCGTCGACGTCCTCTTCACCGTCCTGAATCGTCGCAACAAATTGGTGCCCGATCTGGATGAAAAGGATTTCAAAGTATTCGACGAGGGCAAGCCGCAGGAAATTCGCTATTTCAGCAAACAGACGGATTTGCCGCTGCGCATCGGCATGTTGCTCGACACTTCGAACAGCATTCGCGACCGTATCAAATTCGAACAGGATGCTTCGGTCAGTTTTCTTTTTAGCGTGCTTCGCCGCAACAAAGATGAAGCGTTCGTCATGACTTTTGATGACGAGCCGCAAATCCTTCAGCCTTTCACCAGCGACACGGGAGCCCTGCGCGATCAAATCATGGGCACGCGCGCGGGCGGCGGGACCGCCATCTACGACGCCATCTACGAAGCTTGTTCGAAACAACTGAACCATCCACCGCGGCCGCCCGGAGACCAGCCCGACGTGGTTCGTCGCGTGATGATTCTCATCAGCGACGGCGAAGACAATTTGTCCACGCACACGCGCGCCGAGGCGATCGAGTTGGCGCAGCGCACCAGCGTGGTGATCTACACCATCAGCACCAGCACGCAATGGGTTTCTCTGGAAGAAACCAACCCTGAAAAAACAAGCGATCGCAAGTATCACCTGACCGAAGGCGACAAGATTCTGCAAGACCTTGCGGAAGAAACCGGCGGGCGCGCGTTTTTCCCGTACCACGTGGACGATCTCGACCAATCCTTCCAGGACATCGGCGACGAGTTGCGCAACCAGTATTCGATTGCTTATCAGCCTTTGAACTACGTGCTCGACGGCCGCTATCACAAGATCCGCGTGGAAGTGCCGGATCATAAGGGTTATCAAGTGAGAGCGCGCCGCGGATACTATGCGCGGGCGAACCAGAGCACAAACACTCCATCAGATCCCGGTTCGGGAGCGCCGCAAGGAATACCACAAGGGACCTCGAAGCCCTGATTTTGTTTACTGCCTTTAGCGAGTACTGAAAAAGTGTTTTCGGACACTTCAGGACTGAAGCCCTGTCAAAAACAAAGCGTTATTGTCGGAGCTGAAGCTTGCCTGCGGCAAGCAGGCTCCGACCCCCTAAAAGTCGCGCAACCAACTTCGGCCTCAGGGCATTCGGGGATGTCTGAGAATGGAAGTACGCGGTTGAAACGTAAGTTGTGATTCAGCCGTCTCACCCTTTGGTCTTACGTTTCTGAGCGGTCGGTTCATTCCCATCAAGCGTTTGGCAAAACTGAAAAGATAGCCTGGAGGGCGGTCGTGCGAAAGCATAGGAATGCCTTACTGATTCTCTTGTTGGTCGTGGCAGTGATTCCGCTGCGCGCGCAAGCGCCCACCACGGCGGATCTGAACGCGATCCAACAAATCAAAGACGAAGGCTTCAATCATTCGCAGGTCATGGACATCATGAGCTATCTCACGGATGTCTATGGTCCGCGGCTCACGAATTCGCCGGACATCAAACAAGCCGCCGATTGGACCATGGGCAAAATGAAAGAGTGGCAGCTCGCGAACGTGCATCTCGAGACGTGGGGACCTTTCGGAAGAGGCTGGTCGAACGAGCGTTTCTCGTTGCAAGTGATTTCGCCTCGGCCCTTTCCGCTCATTGCTTACGCCAAGGCGTGGACACCGGGCACCAATGACGTCGTCACGGGAGAAGCCGTGTGGGCGCCGATCCAAAAGGAAGAGGACATCGAAAAGTATCGCGGAAAGCTTAAGGGGAAATTCGTCCTTACTGCGCTGCAGCCGGAAATTCCTTCACGCGCCGAAGCGCAATTTCATCGCTACACCGACGCCGAACTCGTGGAAGAAGCAACGCAACCGGTGCCGGTTGGCCAACCGGCGATTGAGGAGCGGCGCGCCCGGTTTCGCGCGCAGCGGGAACTCAACGAAAAAATCCAAAAGTTCCTTGTCGAAGAAGGCGTCGCCGTTTGGCTAGAACCTTCGCCGGGCGATGACGGAACCGTATTCGTTTCAGGCGGCGGGGGACGCGACCCCAAGGATCCGCCCGCGCCTCCGCGCGTGGCCGTGGCCAATGAAAACTACGGCCGGCTCGTTCGAATGCTCGAAAAGAAAGTCCCCGTCACGCTGCAGGCCGACATTCAAAACAAGTTTTACAATGACGACTTGAACTCTTTCAACATCATTGGCGAAATTCCTGGCTCCGAGAAATCCAAGGCCGACGAAATCGTGATGATCGGCGCGCACTTTGATTCCTGGCACTCCGGAACAGGCGCCACGGACAACGGCGCTGGCTCCGGGGTGATGCTGGAAGCCATGCGCATCCTCAAGGCGACCGGCCTGAGGCTCCGCCGCACCGTGCGCATCGCCTTGTGGACTGGCGAAGAACAGGGCTTGCTCGGCTCGCGTGCCTATGTGAAGCAGCATTTTGCAGATTGGGAGCCCGACACTGCCACCACGGAAAAAATCAAAGTTCTGCCTGAGCACGCCAAGCTCGACGCATATTACAACGTGGACAACGGTTCAGGAAAAATCCGCGGCATCTATCTTCAGGGGAACGAAGCCATCGCTCCTCTTTTCTCGCAGTGGATGGAGCCGTTCCACAATCTGGGCATGACCACGCTGGCCATTCGCAACACCGGCGGCACGGATCATCTTTCCTTCGACGCCGTGGGCTTGCCGGGCTTTCAATTCATCCAAGATCCCCTGGATTACGACACGCGCACGCACCACTCCAACATGGACGTGTACGAACGCATCCAGGAGCCGGACATGAAGCAGATGGCTGTGATTGTGGCTTCCTTCGTGTACCTGACCGCGAACCGCGACGACATGGTTCCGCGCAAGCCGCTTGCCAAGACGCGCCCCAAGCGCACAAGTCCATTCTAGGTACCAGATGGAATTGACGGCGTGAGCTTAGCGGCGTAGGCTCACGTCCGTCATGGCCTTGACTACTCGAAGGCAGTTCATCCAGCAAACGACGCTCGCTGCAGCGGCGCTTCACAGTTGTCCGATAAAGGGGCTTGAGGCAATCGTCGAACGGCCCGTGCAGAATCCGCCTGCACTCGATACGGAGACCATCCACAAGCTCGCTTCCCAGATTACCGGTCACGTAATCACGCCGGAGGCGTCCGACTATGAATCCGCCCGTCTGGTTTTCAATCGCGCCTTTGATCGGCGTCCGGCGCTGATCGTGCGCTGCGCTGGCCCGTCCGATGTCGCGCGGGCGCTTGAATTCGCCCAAAACCAGAAGGTGCCGCTGGCAGTGCGTGCCGGAGGCCATAGCCGGCTTGGGCAGGGGATGTGCGATGGCGGCGTAGTGATCGACCTCTCCGGAATGAAACGAGTGGAAGTCGACCCCGGCAAACGCGTGGCCCGCACCGAGGCAGGCGCGCTCGTACACGATCTGGACGAAGCGACGCAGCGCTTTGGGCTAGCGACTACGTCAGGCGGCTGCTCGACGGTGGGAATTGCCGGCCTAACACTCGGCGGAGGAGAAGGGAAATTGATGGGGAAGTACGGCGCCGCGTGTGACAACCTGCTATCGGCGCAAGTGGTGACGGTGGACGGGAGGCAAGTCGAGGCCAGCCAGAAGTCCAATGCAGATCTTTTTTGGGCGATTCGCGGGGGAGGCGGCAACTTCGGTGTGGTGACGGCG
>JAWOLO010000449.1:0-14711 GCA_033853375.1 Terriglobia bacterium | reverse complement strand
AGAAAAGCGGTCGAAGCAATAATTATGGGACTTATACGAGAAGTGGCATCGAAATATAAACGGCTCAAAATCCAAGCCAGCTCAACTGCGCACGCGATCCAGAACCAAATGCGTGCGAGCGTTATGCCGCGAGAAACCGTCCGTTTGTCTAAGGCTTGCATACAGGCACAGTGTAAGAACCAGTGAGGGTCGGCCCTACGGCAGCACGCGATCCTATTCCGGCTCCTATAGTCACCGAGCCGCCTTGACCGTTTACGTCGAAACCCACGGGACCATATGAGCCGCTTAACGAGCCGGTCAATCCGGAAAGGTTATCGTTGGATTGTACCATCTGGTCAATGGTCTGCGAATTCACTGAAAATGTTAGTCCACCGTTCGCGGCATACGCAATCCCACTTCCGCCCTGGGACGCAGCGTCGCGTGCGTTCCAAGCAGCTGGATCTGGGGGTGAAGCGACTTGGTTGTTTTGAAGGACGGTGGGCAATTGACCGGAGACGCTCAACTGCATGGCAGCCTGACCATTTTTATCGACAAGGTACTGGGTAGACATTGTGCCACTTCCACCCACAGCTACGGGAAAATCGCCCCCGGCTCCAAAGCCTCCTCCCATTGCCCCGCCAAAGCCTCCCGTCTTTCCAGTGAGACGACTTATGAGCCCAGCTATTTTCGTACCAAGGGCGAACATGGAGTTCCACATGTCGCCAGGGTTGGCACCTAGGGGCAAAATCGTAGGCTGGGTCATTTGGACGCACGGCTTGTTGGAGGTCGCAGCCGCGCCGACGCCTCCGCTTCCACCACCACCGCCGCCGCTCCCATTGGGGCAGTTCTGCTGCAGCTCAAGCAAGTCAAAGGGTTCGCCGCTGGGCCCTGATAAAGGTTGATCCTCGTAGGGCTGGAGAAACGTGATGGCAGTGCAACCGCCGCCTGGTCCTCCGCCGTTGCCGCCAGAACCGCCAGCACCGGTCGGGCCAGTACCACAATTAGGGGGACAACAAAGCAGGTCCATTGGGCCGCAGGGACCATAAACCAGACCACCCATGTCCGTGAGGTCTAGTGGGTTGTTCACAACGTACGAGTAGCGGTTCCAGGACTGGGGATTCGCCGGGTTGACGGCAACGAGACCAGCAGGGTCGGGCGAGGGCCAGCGGCCTTGAATGGAGTATTCCCGATACTTGAAGTCATAGTCAGTGGAAACTGTGTCCTGGTTCATACCGGTGAAGGACGAATCGGGCGTGCCTGAGGAGGCATAGGTTTCCCCGTAAGGTGCATAGGCTAGGCTGGATACATAGTTTCGTGAGGGCGAGGAGGTAAGCCGGGTGCTTCCGAGCCAGTCGGAATGGCGGTAGTGATCGAGTCCGCTGTTAGTATAAACAGAGCTGGCTTTGCCAGGCAACGGCACAAAGGCCCTCGTCAGCGTTTGGCCATTCATCAAAGCGAGTTTACCACCGCCCGGACCGTAAACAATCTCTGTGTATGCCCCAGAACGGTTCTGCTCGACCATGCGGTCGAGAGCGTCGAAGGTTAGTCCGACGCTGTCCAAGCTTATGGAGTTGCCATCCGCGTCCCAGCCATAGGTGTGGCTATTATCGTTGGTGACGTCGCCGTTGCTGTCATAAGTCGGCGTGAACCCGGCGATCGAGGTCATGCGATTTGTGGAAGCAGCGTATGTGGGCTGAAAGGAGTAAGGGCTGCCTGATTTGTTGATGTTTCCGAAGGGGTCAAAGGAAAAAGTCTGATTCGCCGCGCTGCCGCAGTTGGCGCTCGCGATGCGTGCGAGGTCGTCGTGGGAGTAATTGCAGGTTTGCGAGTTAGCGCTGTTGAACTGGTCTGTCATGGCGAGTTGGCCGAGCGAACCATTGGCATTCCATGTGAGCCCGCCGCTTAAGTACTGCGACAGAGTTCCGATATTGAACTTAAACTGAGTCATGCGGAGGGTATTCGAGTCGTAGGCAAAGACATCATTGTCGCCTGAGCCGAAATTGACTTGAGTTGGCAGGCTTGCACCATTGTAGGTGACGCCAGTAACCGGGTTTTGGCCCGAAGGTGCGGTGACCTGAGTGATGCGACCTTCGCCGTCGAGGCCGACCGTTGAGCCGATAGTTCCTCCGTAAGAAATTGCCGGAAGCCCGACGAGGTTGCTGAGCTGGGATGGCGCGCCGTGCGGCCAGTACGTTTGCGTTGTGTGGTAGTAGCCGCTCGAATGCGGACTGGACTCGTAGACATCAGAGACTTCTCCACGACTGGTGTAGCTGAGGCCGACATCCGTAATCTTGGTACTGGGGCAAGAGGTGCAAGTGTAGGCTTCCGCGAGATGAGTTTTCGCGTTCGCCATCGCAACGGAATTTACGGTTGCGCTGTCATAAACAAAATACTTGCTTGGCGTGACGGAAGCGTACGCCCCGGATGGATAAGTGGCGCTTAATTTCCTGTGAAGGGCGTCGTAGGTAAAGCAGACCACATTTCCAACGGCGTCGACGCGTTTGAGAAGGTCACCATTGTAGGTCGCGGCACACGAGCCGGAGGAAATCGTGTCATAAGTGTAAGTGGTGGTGCCAGTTTCGGGATTGGTCTCCGAAGTGAGGCGGCTCATGCCGTCAAAGGTATAGCTGCGTGTTTGTTGGTTGCTCGCTGATTGGGCGTTCTGCGTGACACCGGTCAAGTTTCCGAGTGCGTCAAAAGTATATTTCGTGAGATAGCCGGTTGCAGACGTGTTTTGCGTGCAAGAACCTGATGGCCAGGGAGTGGTTCCCGCGGTGATTTCGCAGACGGACGTGAGTCGGCCCAAGCCATCATATTCCAACTGGCGCTGTTTGAGGTTTTCGCCTGTTGGAGCGGGGCCCACCTTGACGAGCACATCGTTGTTTGAATAGACGTACGTGGTTGAGCCATTGTTTGCGTCGGTTGTCGACAGAGCGCGGCCTAGAGCGTCATATGTCGTGGTGAGGGCGGGCGCGGTTGAATTTGTTTGTCCTGCGGTGCCGCTGTAGGGAAGCGTGCTGCGCTTTGGACGCCCGACCAGGTCATAGTCCGCTTCTGTGGAGTCGAAAGTGGTTCCCGTGGGCGATTGCCTCTTTTGTTGAACGTGTGTGCGTCCGAGGGCGTCGAGGGTCGTGAGTAAGTCAACGGTGGAATTGTTGGAATTGAAATTCAGAGTAGACTCGATTTGCGTGGGATTGATGGTGCAGGTCCCTGTGCTACTACTTAGAAGGCCATAGCAAACGTTTGTGATTACGCCGGTTTGATCCGTCGTCGCTGCTGGCCGCCAATAGTAGGGGTCGCTGTAGGAAATATAGGAATTGTTTCCGTTTTCGTCCGTGAGTTGAGTCATGACGGCGCCGTTGCAGTTCCAAGTCATCGATTTTGACAGGCTGAGTGGCTCGGAAACACTGCTAGGGAAAGTATTTCCGCACGTGGAAGTCGCATTTGCGTAATTGAAGGTTGTGACGGCGCTGTTCGCGTCGGTTGCCGTATTGACGTTGCCTGTGTCGTAATAGGTGAGCTTTTTTCCCAAATAATTCGACCCGGAGACGAGTTGGGCCACTGTCGTTGCGTTTCCCCGCGAGCCGGTGACTGAAACGTGCTGCGGTGTCCCGGATGTCGGCGTGGGAGAACCTGTCGCATTGCACGTCGTGGTTCCTGAGGGGGTGCCTTCATCATAGCAGTAGGTCGTCTGGGCAATGACGGTTCCTCCGCTGTTTTGAACCGTGACCGAGGAGGGCTGGTCGGCGATGTAGTTTCCCAGACTCGCGTACGAAGTGAGCACTTTGCGGAGAAGAGCGCCGGGTCCACCGGAACCGTAATCGTAGTCGTCTTCTTCGGTAGGGAGGCCAAGACTGTTGTAGAGCATGTTTGTTTCCGATTCGAGGCCGGAGGGCCATTGTTTGTACACGGTCTTTTGGGTAATGGAGGAAAAAGAATTGGTGCACGGCGGAGTTCCTCCGTTGTAACAGGTGAAAACGGTGAGCAGCAAATTGTTCGGCGACACCGAGCCTTGATAGATTTGGCGCTCGGTTTCGTAGATTCCCTGAAAGCTCAGGTTTGTCTGATTGCCTGCGGGATCCGTAACTAGAGTATTGCCGCCCGAGTGGGCATAGGTCCATGTGCCGTCGGGAGTGGCGCGAGTGAGCGTCGAGATGGAGCCGTCAGAACAGGTGATTCCGTTGTTGGGCCCTGAGTAGGAGTACGTGATCGTGCCGCCGGTGGGAAAAGTGATGGAGGCGAGACGCCCTGTCACGTTGCCCGAGTACCCGGGCGTGGCTTCGTAGGAGAACGTGTACTTCGAATTCGGGTTCGTGGTCGCGTTCCAGTCCGGCAGGTCGATTTCGGTCACGAGGTTCGCCGCCCTCGGAGCGTAGTCCGTGACGCCGCTGCAGCCGAAGTTCGTCCGGACGGTGAAGGACTGATACTTCCACTTGAGGATTGCTTGTGCCCCGGACGGCGCGGTGTACGTATAGGTAATTGGGTTGCCGGAGGTCGAAATTGTGAGAGCAGCGGTTGTTGAACTCAGCGTATCGAATATCGTGTAGACCCCGGAGACTTCGTTTCCATTCGAATCTTTCACGATAGAGTTCAGTAAATCGTAGGTGTTTCCATGAACGTCATAAGCAAAAGTTGCTTCAGGCGTGGCATTCACGGTCATGGTCCAGCCTGACGGGTCTGATGCCCCTCCCGTTAGGCTCCAGCTGCCAGTTCCGTAAGGGCACAACTGCGAAGAATCGTTTACGATCATGCCGAAGTTATGAACACCGCCGCTGCGGTCAATGTATTGCCATTGCGAATATTGGTTGTAATAGGTGCCGGTTCCCAAGTCAGGGTTGCAATGCTGGCCGGGACAGCACACTTGAATCTGAGTGAAGTTGTAGCGGCCAGTCGCGTTTGTGGATGCGGCTAGCCAGCCTCCTTGCATCCCCCAAGCCCCGTAAAATCCGCCCGCGCCATAAGGAGTCCAGATGGAGGAGTCGTAGTTCAGAACATAGGAAAAGGAAGTGCCGCGGCCCGCCCTGCTGAAGACAGGAATGGTGATGTGGACGTTGCCATTGGCGAGGTCCACGATGTCGGGACCACCAGAGAACGAGGCGAATGGCGGGAATCCGGTTGCCACTTGACCAGAGGCAATGCGGACGGAGAGAAGACAAACGAGGAGTGAGAGCAGAATCCGGCGCAAAGTGTGTGGAATTCTACGAGTACTCCGGATGGCGTTCATGGGTTCCTCCTCCTCTGTACGCTTATTCGGCCTGAAAATCGGTTATTGGGTGCTGAAGTTGATGTCAGAAATTCCAGTGTTTGTGGCGATACTTGTGACGACCATATCCAGTGTGAGCGTGCCTTGAAGAAGTTTCTGGATGTGCATCGGTACATGGATGCCGCCGAGCTGCTGGTAGCCGGAAAATTGAATCTGCACAGGGAAACTGCGTTGCAGGTCGTCGTCCGGGTGAGTAGTGAAGGCGACTGCTAGCGGCAGGTGGGACGCCGCCTCAAGATAAATGTCCATGGCGCTCAATTCCTGGATCTGTGTGGTCATTTTTGGGTTTTGGCCAGGGACGACGCGCGAGAGTTGTAGGTGGTCCACACTCGCGCCATTTATGATGGCTTGACCAAGATAGGCTGCGGCTATCTGGGAATCGGAGAGGGTGGCTATAAGTGAGAAAATTGGAAAGAGCGTGCTGGCGTCGGTCCAGCAATTGTGCAGCGCGAAAGCGTGGCTTTGACCATCAGACCCAACCCAACCCCCAGCCTGGAGTTGACGGGTTTCCTGCCGGGTGCCGCCGGTGAGATTTAACACCAGCTTGCTTTCCTGAGTGCCCTTCAAGTCCAACTTGAAAGAACCGGTTTCGTCGTCAGAGCCAGCCGTGTAGTTTGCGGTTCCCTGCAGCGTGACATCGGTTAAGGTTACGTTCCCCAACAGAGCTTGGACGCCTCGCTGCGCCAATGCTAGTGCTTGAGGGTCGCGCTGAACAGATGTAGCAGCCTGCCGGGGGAACGAGGTTGCTGCTAAGAAGAGAGAAGAGAACGCGAGGGCAGACGTTCTGGCGAAACGCATAGGACCTCCAAATTGTGACCTGCTTGACTAACGCTTTAGGCTGGCTTTACTTTCCGTTGACTTTTTTCGTGACTGGAACCTGCAATCGCGCGGACTGTATGAGGAGTTCGCCTTAAGGTCAAGTACCGAACACAGCGCAGATGACGCAAATCTGCGCCGTTTTGGGTCACTTGTGGATTTCTAATTAGTGCTAGACCGAGGGAACTGTCACCACTGAAGGAATCAAGGTCATATCTCGCATTTAACCAGTTCTCTTGCAATTCGAGCGCGAAGCTGCTCGGGCGGAACGCCACAAGCACGCCGAACTGCTCGCGCGAACGATTGAGGAGAACGATACCCGACATCGCACGATAGTTCTTTGATGGCGATGCCTGGTCGTGTCAGCAGGATACTCTGGACTCTTGCGAGTAAGCACTCTTCTTGCAACTCCCTGAATTTCTTGCCAGTGACAGAGATGACGGCATTTTGAATTGTTCGTCGGCTGACGTGCAATTCTCGGGCTAATTCCCTGAGTGAAGTGTTTGGTTTGCGCTGCAGGCTGAGAGAAACGCGTAAGTGGAGCAATCCATGGTCGTAGGACATGGCACACCCCCAATTGGCGAGGACTCTATCCTGCCTTCCCCACTGCTTTGTCAATTTCTTGTGAATTGGTTGGGATACCAACCAAACTAGCTTACCGGCCATCGATAGCGGTGCCCCCACTGGCTTCTACGTTTCAGTCAGTCACAAGTTAGTGAAGCGAAGTGCTCATTCGTTTCACTCTCGGCGTTGGAGCGCCCAAAAACATACGAGGACGGCCTCGGGAGCGAGGCCCTCTGAAAAAGCGACCGTCAGAACGGAGCCGGGTCGGACGCGTCGAGCGCTTCAGGCGAAGCAGCGGAACCGGAAGCGAGAGTTTCCGGTTCAGGTTCGCCGCGCACTAACGGGACGAATCATGGTTCTCGGCAGATTACGCCACTCCTACTCAAAAAAAGTGATGAACGGATGAAACATTTTTCTTTGAAACATTCGACCGACTTTTCGTCCATTAGTAAGAGTAGAGGGCAACTCTCGCTAAATTCCAGGCTAGCGAGCGGTGAAGGACGCGGCTTCCGCTCAGTTCGGGTTGGCGGGATGGTCTACCGGCGAGGCCCGTATTCATGCGGCGGCGATTTCACTGCCAGGTCGGAAAATCCGCCGATAAAACCAGAGCAATCGTTGCAATGGGCGGACGCGTTCCGGACACTGACAGCCGAAAAGTTCGCGTATTAGATGAGGCTTTCAAGTTATAGGTTTGAAGTGTACCCGGGACCGTCTGCCCGCTCGGTGGGAAATCCATCGGTCGGGGCCGACGCCTCGCATCCTCGGCCCAACCTCCGAGCGCCACGTTGCCTTCAGCACTATCAGCTTTTGCCGCAACTTCCGCCACAGCCCTTCCGGTCGATTCTCTTCCTCGACACCCCAGACGCGCTTCTGGAGGACCTCCGGTGCTTTACGGCTTTCCGCCCGCTCCCTCCAAGGAAATTGAAGGTTTTGAAAAGACCGAGACCCGAAAACTCAAGCCTTCTTCAACGATAAAAAGGTCATGATAGCCAACGCCCTGCTAATCACTATCGCTGTAATGCTTGCCATCAGCTTCACGCTCATGGGCGAATTGAAGTTCTTCATCCCCTTCAAAGTTTTGATCTGGAGGGCGTATTCGCCATACCTCCTCTCCTACTGTGGTCTCCTGTTCGCGAATGTGTTCGCGGCGGCGTTCGCACTGAACCGAAGATTCTTCCTCAAGGACACCGGCCGGAAGCTCGCCCACCTGGACAAGCAATTCAATGTCGGCCACAGCGACGTGCCAGTAGAGATTTCTGACGAGGAATAAGCTGCGTGTCACGACGGAACGAGCCGGATGCATTTGAACATCTTCGCGATTCCCCGCTGCGCCAGGCCACGAACACCGAACGCGGACCTGAATCTGATTCCCGTGACGGCCGTGCCCATGGCGCTAATTCAGGCGCCGGACACCCGCAAGAGCATGAGCGTGACATAAGCCTAGCTCAATCACGTTCTACGGAACCCAGAACACCTTATCGGGATCAACGCTGGACCTACTCATTGAGGACTTCCGAAATCCAGACGCTTCGGGAGCTTGGAACTTTCCGCGCGGTCGATTCGGAAGCACTTGCGGAGATCGGGTATGGCGGAAATCGGGGCCGCTTGGAACAAGATTTGCGAAACCTTATCCGGCAGTCGCTCATCACCCGGCGAACCATTGAGGGTCCCGAGAAAAAGCGCATGCATGTGCTCACCCTCACCAAGGACGGCCAGCGATTCCTCCGCAAGCAGAGGTTGATGCCAAACGATCGGCCCGTTTACTACGGCTTGGTGAAGCCGAAAGAGGCGCACCACGACGCCACTCTTTACCGCCTCTACCAGAAAGAGGCCCGCAAGATTGAACGCGACGGCAGCGCCATTCGGAAAGTTGCCCTCGACTACGAGCTAAAAAGACGTATCAACAAAGAACTCGCGCGGCTAGGTCACGACCGGCATAACGGTGACAGGAAAATCGAGATTGCTCAGGCCCACGGCGTGAGGGTTGTGAATGGCAGAGTTGTCGTCCCCGATCTCCAAATCGAATACGAGAATACCGAAGGCCAACTCAACCGAGTCAATCTGGAGCTCGCCACCAAGAACTACCGCTCCAGTCATCTTCAGGCTAAGGCCCAGGCCGGATTCACGCTCTACGCGCCGGCCCAGGATTCCGACCGCTTGCGACGGGTTTTGAACGACCGGGAAATCACTGCGGAGATCCTCGCGTTATGAAAATCAAAGACATCTATCTCGACGCGCTGAGAGAACTGGGGTACACCGAACCTGAAGCCCGCTTCCTTTATATTGTGGGGACGCACTCAGGCTATTTCACTTCGCAACACTATTTAGACTTCTCCGGTGTGAAGCGCGGATATCGCTCGGACGCTCTCACCCGGAAGCTCCTCAGCAACAAACATGCGTCGCCCGAAATCCATCGGACAAACGCACGCATTTATCACCTGTTTTCGAGGAAGGTTTATTCCGCCATTGGCAAAGAGAACATCCGCAACCGCCGCGATCACGAATTTCAGTTCATCAAGACCCGGCTTCTGACGCTCGCTTTTATCCTAGCCAACCAACACTGTAATTACTTCGAGACCGAGGACGACAAGGTTCGCCATTTTTGTGGTGCTCTTGGGGTCGAGAAGCACACGCTACCTGCCAAGCTTTACTTGGGCACGACCAACCCCTCGATTACGTCGCGGTACTTTGTGGACAAATTTCCGATGTTCCTTCCCGCTGCCACCGGATCGCCCGTTATCACGTTCACCTACATTGCTCCGGAAGCCGAAAGTCTGGTTGCGTTCGTCACGCACCTGCAAAATTATCTGCCGCTGTTTCGGAGCCTCAAGCACTTCAATTTTCTCTTCATTTCCCCCTGTGAACCTTTGTTTCCCAAGGCGCGCGCGATCTTCTCCTCGCTTGTCAAAGGTCCACTGGAAACGCCTTCCGCACCGGAGATTGGCCGGTATTTCCGCGTGCGAAAGCTATGGGAATTGAGGCAGTTTGCAGCCCTGAACACGGAGGACATCGAATTTCTGAATGAGGCCACGCGCCGGTTCGCCTCAGAGCGCGTTCAGGAACTTTACAAGGAGTGGGCCAAAGGCGAACTCGCCGATTCTCGGCTCGCTTCGGTATTTCCCGAATCAAACGACCAACGACGAGTGGGTTTTAACACCTATTTGATTAAGCGGCAGCGGTTTCTTCCCCCTGCAATTGCAGCTTAAACAGAACACTGAAACACACGCAGTGTTCTGGCGGATTTGTACCGCTCGCGTTCTGTCGTCCGCTCGCGTAAGCGCCGAAGAACCAAGGCGATATAACCTCCAATCCGTGAAAAAAGACCGCGGCCAAAACAGGCAGCTTGGGCGGTAGCGACCCCGCCTTTTGGCTCGTTGAGCCGCCCAAAAGGTTCGCGGGGTCGCTACCGCCCAATGGCACTGATTCCGTGCCAAGTGTTTTGTCCGCGGTTAAGAAGAGTTCCGAAATCAATCGGACGAAAGCCAGAAAGGAGAACCATAGTGTCCTTTATTAAGAGACCCCCAGAGAAGATCACTCGTGAATTCCAGTTGGAAGTACCTCTCGCTCAAACACTCGACACCTACGCCAAGTTCATCGACAGCACGCCCGACCACGTCGTGGCTTCAGCTCTTCGGTTCGTGTTCTGGAAAGACAAGGAATTCGACCGTCTCCAAAAGGAGCAGAGAAAAGCTCGTCAGACCAACGAACCTGGCCAGGTGAAAAAAGCGTGATTCAGAGGCTCATCAACTCAAAGAATTTTGTCGCCTTTATTCTCACAGCGGCCACCGGTATGGCGCTCTATTTCTACATCCCATTCGTTGAACAGTTCCCCTAAGAAAGATTGGAGAGCCAGCGCTCAAAGTCCAAGGCGACTCTTGCCGCCAGGTGAAAGAGATTCTGGCGCGGCATGACAGGGCTGAGGAATACATCGAAATCAGCCTCCATTCTGACTGCCGCTACAACCCGTTGCAACGATCTTGACGCTTACGCTCTGGCATACCCCGCTTAAGTGCCAGACCAGGATCGCTCACGCAATCCGAACGAGATTGGGCCTATGCAAAACGCGCTCTCGCACGCGGACGAAGAAATCATGCGTCGCGTTGTCCACTATCGCGCCGGCGAAAAACACGACCCCGAATAATGCCTCGAACCACAGATGACCTATTGCTGGAGGCGACCGTCCCAGCGTACACTCCGGGCGCGACACCGGATTGCACGGCACGGATAGGAAAATCCATGTCAAGGCGGTCCGGGCAGTCAGGCAGTATTCAGAGGGAAGGAAAGTGGTACATCGTGCGGTATTGGAAGGATGTCGTGGGCCAAGAGAAGCGGCAGCGCGTGTATGAAAGAATCTGCCCCGTCTCCGGCCCCGGCAAACTTTCAGCATCCGCACGGGAACGCAAAGCCAAGGAAATCATCGCGGATAGCGGAGTGGACACGCAGGAGTACTTCGACAAGGTGGTGAAACAGCAGCAGTCGGCTCCTGGCTTGACTTTCCGCGAGCAGGCGGAAACTTGGCTCGAAGATATGCGTAACCGCAGTAGCGATCCGTTGGCTCCGTCCACGATTGCTACGTGGGGCTACGCTATCAAGAAATGGCTTGACCCGAACATAGGCGACATACCGCTCGAAGCTGTCAACAATAAGGCTATGAAGGAATTGGTGGCCACGATGGCCAAGGGCGGCCTGTCTCCGAAGTCCGTTGCGAATTACTCGCAGATCGTCAAGATGGTCGTGGCCTCGGCAACGAATGAGGAAGGCGATGAGTTGTATCCTCGCAACTGGAACAACAAACTCATTCGCATGCCGAAGGTCAACAAGAAGAAGCAGAGAACACCCAGCTTCACGAGCGAGGTAGTCACCGGGATTGTTCGGGAAACGGAAGAGGAAAAGTACCGCGTGCTGTTCGCGTTCTGCGCTTCGTCGGGTCTGAGGTTCGGAGAGGCACTGGGGATTGACCTCAAGAACGTCTCCCAGGACTGCTCCACGATCAAGATCGTCGAGAAGGCGTGGCATTCGGCAGTACACGATTTCCTGAAAACCGAAAGCGGCGAACGGGAAGTAGACCTCCATCCGTCAATGGCCAAGATGCTGCGAGAGTACATCGCTCAGGAAACTTCTCGGCGGGCGAACTCCAAACGCCAGTCTGAGCGAAAGTGCAGCTTGCTCTTTGCCTCGAAGCACGGCAAGCCACTTCACCAGTCGAGTGTTCTGAGGCGCAAGCTGCATCCGGTGTTGGCCAAGCTCGGCCAACCGAAATGCGGCTTCCATGCGTTCCGTCGCTTTCGCAACACGTACTTGCGGAACTACACATCCACCCCACCGGGAATCTTGCAATTCTGGATGGGTCATGCTGGAGAGGGTATGTCCGACCTCTACGACAAGATCAAAGAGAACGTGTCATTTCGCAAGGAAGTGGCAGAGAAGGCGGGTCTGGGTTTCGAGATTCCAACCAAAATCATTGTTATTGGACGGAATGGACGGAAACTCCAAAAATTGCCCGTTGAAAAAATGGTTGCAACTGGTTGAAACGAGAAGGGTAAGTGGTCGGGGCGAATGGATTTGAACCATCGACCTCCTGGTCCCGAACCAGGCGCGCTAGCCAGGCTGCGCTACGCCCCGACATGCTCAGCTAAACAAAAACCGCACCTGAGCGCAAAATACAGAGTAGCATAGCGGCACTAAGTCCCGCCAGCGCTCGGATTTGGCCCCGCGCCGGAATCATTTTCGCAGTTTGCGGTGCGCGCAGTGACACGATGCACCGTGTTTCCAGGCGAACTTGACCCGCCGGAGACACCAATTGCGGACGCACTCTGTGGTAGAGTTTTGCGCACGCCATGCGGATCTTCGTCTTAGGAGCCGGGGCGACCGGCTCGCTGCTCGCGCAATTGCTGGAGCGTCAAGGACATACAGTCTGGTGTGGTGACCGTGATCCCGAGCGAGCGCGGCGCTTCCTGGGAAGAAGGAGCACCATTGCGGTCACGGAGGTGAATGCGCGAAATCTCCGCGGCGTCGTGAAGGCTGCGAAGGACTGCCAGCTCCTCGTCAACGCCTCTGCTTCAGTCTTCAATGAAATCATCTTACGCGCAGCGCTTCGCCTGCGCTCTCATTACCTGGATCTCAGTTCCCATCTCACGCGAAATCCCTTCAAAGCCGAGCAATTTCGCTACACCAAGAGATTCGAAGAAAAGAATCGCACGGCAGTGATCAACGCCGGTGCGGCGCCTGGTTTGACCAACCTGCTGGTGAAACGCGCCGCCGACATTCTGGATGAAGTGCACTTCGTACACATCCGGCTTTATGAGAGCAGCGAAAGCGAGGATCCCATCTCGCAGTGGTCGCCGGAAGTGTCGTTTGATGAAGCGGTCTCGCACCCCCGCGTCTATCGCGGCGGAAGATTTGAATTGGCGAAACGGTTTTCGGAGACTGAGAAATTTCGTTTCCCCGACCCGATTGGCACAGTCCGTGTAGTGCTTGCAGCGCAGGATGAAGTGGCCACTTTGCCCCATTTCATTCCCATGCGCGATTTAGACGTGAAGATTGGCGGGAATGAGATCGACCGCTTGCGCCGCTGGCACAAGCAGGGAAAATTATCAAAGTCACGAGGAATGGCGCGGCATCGCTTTCCCCAAACATTCTCCCCAAAACGAATCGCAAAGTTGATACGACAAGGGATTTTACAGAATGCGCGGTTCGCGGCCGCCGTGCTGGTCAAAGGAGCGAAGCACGGAAAGAACTCCGACGAACATTTATTGCTGCGCAGCGATTGCACATTTCCGACGCTCTACCAGATCCGTCAGCAAGGACGATTCACTACGCCTGTGGCCTATGCCACAGCACACATCGCAGCGCTGTTCATCAAATTCTTCCCTCGCGAACTTGCCGGCGTGTTTGCCCCGGAGATGCTTCCCCTGGAAACGCGTCGAGCCATCCTCTCGGGAATTCGCAACAACAGCATCCGCATCACGCACAAAGCCATAGTTCTAAAGCAGCACGGCGAGGATGAGGAAGAAATCTAGGGGCGCGCAGTTTCCCCGGCTAAAACAAAATCAGAGACGTAAACCTTAGCAACATCGGTTGGGCCGGGAATACCGCCGATTGAGCTGGTCCACGTAAAATTCCGCCTGACTTAGCGTGCGACAGGAACCACTGTGGCTAGCTTTGGAGCGCAGATAAGTTTCGTACGCAGCGTCGCCGCTCCATTCCCGCAGCCCGCGCCAGAAGCGGCGAAGGAAACGTTTTGTACGTTTTGCGGCCTTGCGCATCAGTCGTCTCCAATCGCGTCGCCGACCACCAAGTCACGACCAGCGCCGGAAAAATCCTTAGCCCAGCGAGTCGCAATATACGGCGATTCGTGCAGCACGGCTTCCCGCCGCCGACTGAGAATTCCATACCACTGGAAGAGCGCTTCGATGACGAGCAGCAGAATCATTAAAGCGAGGACCGAGGTAACGACGGCATCGAGTCGCAAATTGAACATCAGCCGGTGAGTCTCCACGACTTTTGCCGCCGCCACTTGGCCGCTGGCGATTTGTGCCGCCAGCTCATTCGCGCCGGAGAGAAATCCGATGCGCGGGTTCGGACTGAAGATTTTTTGATAGCTCGCGGTCATGGTGATTATGATCAGAGCCGCCATGGGGATCATGGTCACCCAAATCCAGCGCAGACGTCCCATCTTCAACAGAATCGTGGTGGCGACGACTAGCGCCACCGCCGCAAGCAACTGATTGGAAATCCCAAAGAGCGGCCAAAGAGAATTGATTCCCCCTAAGGGGTCAATCACACCTTGATAGAGAAAATAGCCCCAGGCTCCCACGATAACCGCACTGCAAAAGAAAACCGCGGGCAGCCAATTCGTCTGCGCAAGCGGTTTCCAGATGCGCCCGCTCATTTCATGGATCATAAAGCGCCCGACGCGCGTGCCTGCATCCAGCACCGTGAGGACAAAAAGCGCTTCAAACATGATGGCAAAGTGATACCAGATGCCGAGCAGGCGCCCGCCGCCAATGGTGCTCGAAAAAATCTGGGCCATTCCCACGGCCAACGACGGCGCCCCGCCCGTGCGATTCAGCAGCGTCTGTTCGCCGAC
>JAWOLO010000448.1:0-8539 GCA_033853375.1 Terriglobia bacterium | reverse complement strand
GCCGCTTTGCCGCTGGCCGAGCGAACCGCGGCTTGGATTTCGCGGTTGATCTTCGGCATCTCTGCCGCGACCTTTTGGCCTAGCGGCGAACCATAAAACTGCAAGAGACCTTTAATTTCATCGTCCGTGAAGTGTTTGTCGTAGATTCCCACCAATTGCTCCGTAACTTGGTCAGCGTCAAATTTCTTCTCGTAATTGGCGGCGAAGGCGTTGACAAAGGCCTGGCCCTTGTCGTTGTTGGGGAGCGTAGCGGCCAACTTTTCGCGGGCCTGCTGGACGGCGTTATTGGCGCTGTCCTGGACGGTATCGCGAGCGCCAACAAGCTCCATGAGCGAACGAATGTCCGCTTCTTTAATCGGATCAATGTTCGAATTCAACTGCGCGGATGTGGTGCTTCCTTGCGCGGAGGCCGAACCTTGCGGCGCTGCTTGCACGGCATTTTGTGATGATCCTTGAATGACGAGGAAAAAGGTGCCGATGTAAATGACAATCAAAGCAAACAGGGCCTTCATGACCGCCTCCGAGGTTCTTCCCGTGGTTCTGTGCTGCGACCGCTACGACTCTGATTGTAGAAATGCGTGAGATGCGCCGCGAGCGCTTCCAAGGACAGTCTGTGTTCCAATCGTTCACTGTCCTAACGGCCAGTTGAAAAGCGACCTAGGGAGAAGATAGGGCGCGTTTCTGCTACGATGCCTCGCCATGAACGAACCCTCTCTCGAAATCGGGGTTGCCGCGGAAAACAGCCGTCCCGCTACCATCGTGGCTCGCGAGTCCGGTTTGCAGCGCAACCTGACTCCCGCTCAGCTCGCCATGCTGGGTTTGGGAAGCACCATCGGCACCGGCCTGTTCCTGGGCAGCGCCATTGCCGTCAAGCTCGCGGGGCCTGCGGTGATTCTCAGTTTTGTCGCCGGAGCCTGCATCGCATTGCCGATGATGTGGGCGCTCGCCGAAATGGGCGCTGCGCACCCTACCGCTGGTTCCTTTGGACTTTACGCGGAGATGTATCTGCATCCTTGGGCTGGATTTGCGATTCGCCTCACCTACTGGCTTTGCATGATGGTTGTGGTCGGCAGCGAAGTCGTCGCCGCCTCCATCTACTGCAAGCTGTGGTCTCCGAATACACCTGCATGGGTTTGGATCGGTTTGTTTTCGCTGCTGATTCTCTACGTCAACACCATCAACATCGGAAATCTCGGAACCTTCGAGTATTGGCTCTCCATGATCAAGATTGTGACTATCCTTGCGTTCCTGGTTTTCGGTTCCGCCTTGTTGTTTGGCATCGGATTTCCCAAAGTCGGGCTCGCCAACTACACGGCCTTCGGCGGATTTATTCCGAATGGCTGGAAGGGCATTGGCCTCGGCGTAATTCTGGGTCTCTTCAGTTTTTTCGGTATCGAAGTTGTGGGAAGCACCGCCGGCGAAGCCGCTGATCCGAAGGTGGCTGTGCCAAAAGCCTTGCGCAACACGGTGAGCGCCCTGGTGCTTTTTTACGTCGCCGGGCTCGCGCTGGTCGTTGGCATCGTTCCCTGGAAACAGATCGACATGGGCGCCAGCCCCTTCGTGCGCGTGTTCCAAACCGTCGGCATTCCCGCCGCCAGCAACATCATGAATTTCGTTGTCCTAACTGCTGCGCTTTCGAGCGCCGTCGCTAACTTGTATTTTGCCGCCCGGCTGGCTTTCTCTTTGGCGCGCGGCGGCTATCTTCCCGCAACGCTCGGCCGCTTGAACAAAAAAGACATGCCCATGACCGCAGTCCTCGCCTCGGGCGGCGGCATGGTCGCGGCGATGATCCTGTCAAAGTACTTCCAAGACTCTCTGTTCGTTTTCATGATCGGCCTAAGCAGTTTCGGCGCGCTCTTCGCCTGGCTCATGACGCTCCTCACACATCTCGCGTTTCGCCGCTATCACCGCATTCATGCGAAACCTTACTTGCAGCTTGGCCCCGCTGGCCCTTGGGCCTCCCTTGCCGGACTCCTCGCCGTCCTCGCCGTGATGCTCTCGACCTGGTGGGTCCCCGGTTTTCGCATCACCCTGCTGGCCGGCGTCCCCTGGCTCACGATCCTTACGGTGTGTTACTTTCTTTGGAGAAGGAATTATCTCCGCACATCTGGCCCTGGAGAGTAATCTTGTGGATCCACTTCTGAAGTGGCGCGGCGAATTTCCGATTCTCGAGCGCACTACCTACATGATCAGCAACTCGCTCGGCGCCATGCCCCGCGGCGTCTACGATTCAATGCGCTCCTACGCCGATTCCTGGGCCGAACGCGGCGTGCGCGCCTGGGAAGAAGGCTGGTGGGAGATGGCCGTCAGCGTGGGCGACCAAATCGCTCCGCTGATTGGCGCGAAGCCCGGCGAAATTTCTCTTCATCAAAACGTCACGCTGACGCAAGCCGTGATTTCTTCCTGCTTTGACTTCCACGGCCCGCGCAACAAAATCGTCATGGTTGATCTCGAGTTTCCTTCGATCCAATACTTCTATCACGAGCAGCGCCGTCTCGGCGCTCGCGTAGAAGTCGTCCCCTGCGAAAATCCCATCTGCTTTGACTTGGAAAAGTTCCTCGCCGCCATCGACGAATCGACACTTCTCGTTCCAATTTCTCTTGTCCTCTTTCGTAGCTCGTTCATCGTGAACGCGCGCGCCATCATCGAACGCGCGCACCGTGTCGGCGCGCACGTCATTCTTGACGCGTTCCAGGCCGCGGGAACTATTCCCGTGGATGTTCGCAGCCTCGGCGCCGATTTCGCCGTGGGTGGCGTGCTCAAGTGGCTCTGCGGCGGCCCGGGAGTCGCCTATCTTTACGTGCGCGAAGACTTGCGCGCCAAGCTGAAGCCGTCGCTCACTGGCTGGATCGCACATCGCCGCCCGTTTGCCTTTGAACCCGGTGCTATCGATCCGCGCGAAGATTCTTACCGCTATTTGAACGGCACGCCGCATATTCCCGCGCTCTTTGCCTGCCGCCCTGGCCTAGACATTCTCAATCAGATAGGCATAGCTCCCATTCGCGAGAAATCCGTTCGCATGACCGCGCGGCTCATCGAAGGCGCGAAGTCTCGGGGCTGGCAAGTCAACACGCCCGAGAATCCCGCCGAGCGCGCGGGAACCGTTTCGGTCGAGTGCCCGCACGCCTACGAAGTTTGCCGCGAACTTCTTGCCCGCGAAATTCTCGTCGACTACCGGCCCAAGGCCGGCGTGCGGCTCTCGCCGCATTTTTACAATCGCGAAGAGGAATGCGACTTCACCCTTGCGCAAATGGAAGAAATCCTGAAAACCGGGGCCTGGGAAAAACACGCCGCGGCGGTCACGCATGCCTGAAAGCCCTGAAAGCAAAGACTACGCGCCGCAACGTGCGGAAATGGTCGAAAAGCAGTTGCGGCGCCGCGGCATCGAAGATCCCGCCGTCCTCGCAGCCATGCTGGCGGTCCCGCGCCACGAATTTGTGCCCGTGGAAGTCCGCTCGCGCGCCTACGAAGACGTGCCTTTGCCCATCGGCGGCGGGCAAACCATTTCGCAACCTTACATCGTCGCGGCCATGACCTTGGCGCTGCGCCTCCAGCCCACCGACCGTGCGCTCGAAATCGGAACCGGATGCGGCTATCAGGCAGCCATTCTTTCGCTTCTGGCGAAGGAAGTCTTCACCATCGAACGCCGCACGGAGCTGGCTTCGGCCGCTTCGGAAAAACTGGCAAGTCTTGGCTACCACAACGTCCACGTGCATTGCGGAGACGGCACGTTCGGCCTTCCCGAATTTGCTCCTTTCAACGCCATCCTCGTTGCGGCGGCGGCTCCCGCGGCCCCGCAACCGCTCCTGGCGCAACTGGCGGAAGGCGGCCGCATGATCATTCCCGTGGGCGACGCCGACAATCAGGAACTGCAGCTCGTCGAGAAGCATGCCGGCGCGTTTTCGACTAAAATACTGGAGGGTTGCCGCTTTGTCCCGCTCCTCGGCCACCACGCCTGGCAGAAACCTCCACAGCGATGAGCTTCTATGAGTCCGGAACTGTCTATCGTCATACCTGCATACAATGAAGAACTGCGTCTCCCCGCGACGCTCGAACGCATCGCCGCGTATTTGAAGAATCGTCGCCGTGAAACCGAAGTCGTGGTTGTGGACGACGGCTCCACGGATCGCACCGCCGAGGTCGCACAATCGTTCTCCGGCAGAATCCCTGCGTTGCGCGTGGTGGGCAACGGAGTGAACCGCGGCAAAGGCTTCAGCGTGCGCCACGGCGTGCAGGAAGCGCGCGGCCGCATCGTTTTATTCACCGACGCCGATCTCTCCGCGCCCATCGAGGAAGCCGACAAGCTCATCGACGCCTTGCAGCATTTTGACGTGGCCATCGGCTCGCGCGCCGTCAACCGCAGTCTGATCACCGTCCACGAGTCTCCTTTCCGCGAATTTGCGGGAATCATTTTCAATAGAATCGTTCGCATCATTTTGCGTCTGCCGTTTGTCGACACCCAATGCGGCTTCAAAGCGTTCGTCCGCGAGCGTTGCAAAATCATTTTCGAGCAGCAAACCATCGAGCGCTTCGGGTTCGACCCGGAGTTGCTTTACCTGGCGCGGCATCATGGCTTGCGCGCCGTGGAGATTCCCGTGCGCTGGGGCCATTCTCCCGCGACGAAAATCAGCATGATGCGCGACAGCCTGCAAATGTTCCTCGACGTCTTCAAAATCCGCTGGAACTCCCTCCTCGGCCGCTACCCGCGGAAGAACCCCAGTTAACAGTCGACAGTTCACAGTTAGGACTGGGGTAAGAACCAAAACCACGGAGGGCACCAACCTTAAGGGCTCAGGCGCTCCTTACTGCAGCCAATCTTGGCTGTGCACCGTGGCTACTTCGGACAGGCAGGAGCGCCTGTCCCACAAAAACAGAGCCGCAGTTTTTATTCCGAGGCGCCGAGGGGAAGGAAATACTGCGTGCCTTTGACGGGGTCCTGGAGGCGGCGCAGAAGCTGCTGCAAGTCGTCGCTGCGCTCGACGAAATCAATCTCCGAAGTGTTGATCACCAGAAGGTCCGAGGCGGAGTAGCGGAAAAAGAAATGTTCGTAGGCGCGGGCGACTTCTTCGATGTATTCGAGCGAGATTTGCGACTCCTCGCGCGAAGCTTTTTTGGCGATGCGCGCGCGCAGAACTTCCGGCTTGGCTTGTAAGTAAATGACCAAGTCCGGCGCAGGAAGATCGGCGGAAAGCAATTCGTAATAGCGCTCGTAGAGCTTGAGCTCCTGGTCATCGAGATTGAGGTTGGCGAAGATGCGGTCTTTTTCGAGGAGAAAGTCGGAGAGGGTGAGACCGGGAGCTTCCACCGCCAAGCCTTCGCGAAGATGCTTTTGGCGCTCGATGAGGAAGTACATCTGCGCGCGAAACGCGGCGCCAGGCTTGGCTCTGTAGAAGTCGGCGAGAAATGGATTGTCCTCGCAATCGTAGATGCGGCGTGCGTGCAGGCGCTCGGCGAGGATGCGGGCAAGGGTGCTTTTGCCGACGCGCAGCGGACCTTCGATAGCGATGAAGCGAGGAGGCTGAGGGCTGCGCTGCGGTACCAGCGCGCGCTTGGCGGCCGAGGAGTCGTTGCCAGGCATCGTTGCGTTGGGCGAGCCCCGATCAGATCGGGACGACGCCGCGAATTATAGCAGAGTTGCGCTGCCGCGTGGCTGCGAGTGAAGACGTTTCACCCGCACACTGTGCGCTCCTTGCCGCACTTGATGCGTCTTTTGGTCAGGTTCCCAATCGCCTATACGGTCGCAAGCATGGCTCAAACCACTTCGAGAAGGCGGGCACGCGGATACTCCGATGCCGCAAATGTGAAAATCCTTTCACAAAAGATAGGCTAGTACTGGAGTTACATAAGCCGTAAACGGAAGGTCTAAAGCGGTGTACTAGCGGAAATATACCCAAAGGGCCAGTGTTAGCTGCACTTTCGGCCAGTAGAGTGGCCTCATTGCGAGTGGGGCTGGACTTGCAAGTCCCACTAGCAAGCTGAGGTGGGAAATGGTCCTTGCAACACTGGTTTTGGTATGTGCTGTTCCGCAGGCCGACGACGCGGCGAAGGTTGCCGCAGCTTCTAATGCGGACCTCGCGCAGCAAACCCTTTCTGCCGCAGCCTCCGAAGACACGCTTACGGTTAAGGACGCTACAGCAGCAGCTTTGCCTTCCACGCCGGAACCGAAGGTAAAGGCGGATGCCGAGCCGGTGGCGCTGCGTTCCGCCGCGCAGCCGTTTGAGCCCGTGCGGCCAGCACGCCCGAGGCCCGGCGAAACGCACAGACAGCGGGTGATGTGGTACGGGCTGATGGCCGTAGGACACGGGGCAGCCAGCTTCGACGCCTGGTCCACACGCCTTGCGATTTCCAGCGGGCACGCTCAGGAAGCGAATCCGTTCCTCAAGCCGTTCGCCAATTCCAACGCGATTTATGCCGCCACGCAGGTGAGCCCTGCGTTCATGGACTTCATCGGCAAGCGCATGATGACCAGCCAGAATCCCTGGGTTCGGAAATTGTGGTGGGTTCCGCAGGTGGCGGGAGCAAGCGTTTCGTTCGTTGCTGGCGCGCACAACATCGGAGTTGCGCATTAGCGTCATTAGCGTTGCGGACGAGAAAAGGATGATGGAGGCGAATAGCTGAAAAGAGTTTTTCCCGGGGCCCAGAGATCCCTCAAACCCCCACATGTAAAGTGTCCCGGCGTCCCTCCCGCCGGGACGCTTTATTTTTGACGTAGCCTAGCCGCCTTCGGTCCCTGGCCCACGCCGCCGCCAGCCCTTATCAGCCGCGCACGAAATTCCACGAACAAGCTTTAGCGCGAAAACAGGACTGCGCACGGCCCGGCCGTCCACACGCCTGGCCAGTGCACATTTTAGGTCAGTGACAAGAGAATCTGACTTTAGGCGAAATGCAACAGGGGAGAGCCTCAGAGACTCTCCCCTCTTGCTTATTCGAAACTCGGGCTAAAACTTGAGGCGCAGGCCCAACTGGATCCAACGCGAGCCTTGAATCCGGTCCGCGGGAACCAGTTGCGTGTTGATGACTCCGAACGTGGCTGGGTTCGTCGTATCGAGGGACGGATCCAGGAAATTGACGTGATTGAAGATGTTGAAGAAGTCCGCCGAAAAATCAACCTTGACGCGTTCGGTAAGGGACGTGGATTTGCCAAGACTCATGTCCAGGTTCCAGAAGGGCAAGCCGTGAAGCGGGCTGCTGCGGCCGTCGTTGGTATCGCTGGAGAGCAAGATCTGGCGGAAGTCGTTGATGGCTGCCGCTGGATTGGAGAAGTAATTCAGGCCGGTGCCTGTTCCCTTATTTGCTCCGCAGTTCGGGCCGTTGCCTGCGGAGCCCGCGCCTGTGCTGCAGATGCCCGAATTCACTCCTCCTCCGCCAATCGAGCCAATCGGCACCGTCGGGACCATGCCGGCAGTAATGCCAAAAATGTCGCCTCCGCCGAAAGACTGACCGCTTACGGTGACGAGTTCGGGAATGCCGCTGCTAATGCGCATGATGCCTGCCGTATACCAACCGCCAATGATCCGGTTTACCGCAGTATGGCTGCTGCTCAAGCGATGCGAGCCCCCGATGGGCAGGTCGTAATGATAAATGGCATTAAACACATGCGGACGGTTGAAGAAAGACGGGCCATAGTCCAGGTTGAAGTTGAAACTGGAGGAATGGTACTCGGCGGCGTTTTGAACCGCGCCCACGTCGTCGAGGGACTTGGAGAACGTGTAATTCATGTCGAAGACGAGTCCGTGCCAATTGTTGTTACGCAGAGTGACGACAAAGGCGTTGTAATTGGAATGGTCGTTGCTGTCGCGCATGAAGAGGTCGAGAACCTGGAGGTTGTCGTAAGAAGGCAAGCCCAGGACGAACGCGCGATCGATGTCCATAGTAAGAAAGAGGCTGGAAAGGTTGTCGTTGATGAAATTTGTGCCATTGCCGGAGGCGAGACAAGCTGTGGCGCTGATGTCTGTAGCGGTAGGCGTCGGGGTCGTTGTGTTTACTCCGCAACCCTTACCAATGCCGGCAAGTTGGTTTTCGAACCAAGACTGGTTTTTGAAAGCGGGGTTGACGGTTCCGTCCGCGAGGGTCGGCGAGATACCGGCGCGAAGTTGAGTTGCAACAGCATCAAAGGCTTGTGCAAAGATTTGGCCTGACGCCTTGTCCTTGAACATGTAGGGAGCAGAGTTGAAGTTGATGCTGCCGGCCAGGTTGCGGCCGAACCGCCCAACATAGCCAAGCTCCAGAATCATCTGTCCAGGCAAGCTGCGCTGAATGGTGAAATCGACCATGTGGGCGCGGCCGTCTTTGAAGTTGGGATCATTCTGGAAGCTGAGGAACTCACTGAGACCGAGGGCTGGCACGATCGGTGAGGCGAGAGCGCCCGGCAATGCCGGGGTCGGGATCGTGCCGTCAACGCCGACGCGGAAACTGGCTAAACCGGGGTTTGCGCCGGGACCAGACAGGGGAACGCTTGGATTGCATCCCGTTCCTCCTGGGCCTGTCGCGTTGCAAAGGGGTGAATTTACGTTAATGGTTTGGGCGAAGCCCACACCGA
>JAWOLO010000447.1:0-3960 GCA_033853375.1 Terriglobia bacterium | reverse complement strand
ACGCGCAGTTCACTGAAGCGTCCGAAGGTAAATCCGAGATCGCTGCCGATGTTGATGCGGTAGATGCGGTAATCAGCGAGCGGATCATTTTTTGCGTAGATCTGAAATGTGGTGTCGCTGGCGTCGGCGTGCGGCGCGACAAACCAACGGCTCTCCGCCCGGAAGGGGCGATACAGCTCGGTTTGAATCCCGTAGGTGTTGCCAAGTAGCAGATCGGTGCGCCACTCGGATCGGTACCCGGCAACATCCATGAATGTGAAGCGCGTTCCCGTAGTGAAGTCCACATTGCCGGCCTCAGAGCCATCCACTTCAAACGCCGTTTGGAACATGGGCGGCGCGTCGCTTTTTTCAACGACGCGTACTAGCAGCCCGGGCTTGCCGTCCTGTTCGGTGAGCCAGTAACTTGCTGAGTCGAATCGGCCGACGCCAGTCAGGCGCGTGAGCGTTGCATCGAGCTTCTGCGAGTCAATCGGTTTGCCGGGAATGCTTTTCAAATAACGGGCGACATCGACGACCTCGCGCGCGCTGGTTCCTTCTACCTTGACGAACTGCGGCACGGGGAGTTCGGTGCGTTCCCGCGCTTTTCGGGCTTGGAGATAAGCTTCCCAATCGGCATCGTTCAGGGCAAAGGCTTCGAGCATGCGCGCTTTCGCCTTGGCCGCTTCATAGCCGCGCTGCATGATCGGCCCGCTCTTTGCATAATCCACCGAGGTGAATTCACCGAGAGGGACGGAAATGATAGAGTCTGCCAGCTCCAAGCTGCGTACTTCATTGGCCGTGACCACGGCGCTCACCGAATGGTTGAGGACACTGAAGACGGATCGAATGTCATCGGCTTGGACGGGCGCCGATTCGAGGTGCACAGCAATCACGATCTCCGCACCCATTTTGCGGACGACGTCGGTCGGCAGGTTGTCGAGCAATCCGCCATCGACATAAACAGCTTTTCCTTCGCGGACAGGCGAAAACGCCCCCGGGATGGACATCGTAGAGCGCAACGCAATTGCTAGAGGACCGTCCTGGAATACATGAGATTGCCCGCTAACCAGGTCGGTAGCCACGCAGCGAAACGGCACAGGCATTTCGTCAAACGAAGAAATTCCGTAGTAGGGAAGCGTGAGGCGGTCAATCAACAGCCCGATTTGATGGCCGGCGATCAGGCCCGCGGGCGCCGACAGACCGTGGCGCAGTCCAAAAATCAGCGAGTTGGGATACGCGCGTTGATCTTCCTTGCGGCGGTAGGATAGGTCTTCGTACGGCGTGCGGTCGCCCAGGATCTTCCGCCAATCCAGACCTTCAATCAACTTTTGCATTTCTTCCGGCGTCATTCCCGTTGCGTAGAAGCCGCCTACCAATCCACCCATGCTGGTGCCCGCTACGTAGTCCACGGGAATATGGTGTTCTTCGAACCATTTCAGCACGCCGATGTGTGCCAGGCCCATGGCTCCTCCGCCTTCGAGGGCCACGCCGATTTTGGGACGGTGCTGCTGCGGCGTTGTTGCGTCGGCCGAGGTTTGGGGCGTTGAGGTAAGAGTCGCAGCGGGAGCCGTCTCTTGTTGAGCTTGAAGAAGTGACGGCAGCAGCAACAACAGAAAAATGCGCAGAGCTAGACGCATGCAAGCCTCCTCGGCCACGAGTTAAGCAACGCTAGTCGAAAATACTTCTCAGAGTTTGGCGCAGCGTTTCCGTTCCAGCAAGCAAAGAGCCGGAATTGGTTTCGATACTTCTGGGATGAAAACTCCCAACTCAAATGGGCGGGTTGCCATATTAGATTCTCAGGGGTAGCGGTTTGCTTGCGCTACTTGCATTCGGGGGCTAGCGTTGTATTTGTCAAACCGCGATTCCTCGAAAGACTGCAGTTGCCTTGTGGCGTGGTTGTTGCAGGAGAGCATTATGGCGCAGTTTATTCCCCCGCCCGATCACATGGAATTTGCGCACGCGGAAACGAATCGTGGCATCCCGTGGAAACTGATCTTCCGCATTGTGCGCTGGAGCACGTACGCAACCGCGATCCTCACGCTGATCCTCGTGCTGCATAAGACGCCGCCGCCTCCCGTCGAGACGAGTCCGCAAGCGGCGGCTCGCGCTGAGCAGAAATTTGAAGACGCGGAGCGCGCTGTGGCCAATGGTAAATCGGCTACGTTGCGCATGGACGAAACCGAGTTGAATTCCTATCTTTCTTCGCACCTGGAACTGCGAGGCAATGAGCCTGCAAAGCCGGTGCCCGCGGCGGACCAACAAAGCGCTCCTGACAACTCCGCGCCAACGTCGCGGGACGTTGAACAGATGCGTTCGAATGTTCGCGACGTCAAAATTCAATTGATCGACGATCGCGTGAAGGCCTATGTACTTTTCGATGTGCACGGGAAAGACATGAGCTTGCAGCTCGAAGGGCGTCTTAGCGCGGAGAACGGCTATTTGAATTTTGAGCCGGTGAGCGGGCAGATCGGCTCGCTTCCCATTCCTCAATCCACTTTGGAGTCGGCCGTCCGCCGCCTGATGGAATCGCCCGAGAATCGTGAGAAGCTGAAACTTCCTGCTCCAATTGCGGATCTGCACATCGAGAATGGCGAAGTCGTCGCCAATTACAGGTAGATTTTTCGAATCGTTGTGGCTTTTCCGTTTGGAACGTATTGCCTTCAGCCAACTCCCGGCCGCCAATTTACATCAAGTTAAAATTAGATGGGTGGTCAGCGGGAGACTTGCCAGTGAATCGTCGGTTCTGTTTTTTGGTTGCCGTATCCCTCTCGTTCTTTGTTTCTTCGCCTTTATGTGCACAACACAGCAGCGGCGGTGGCCATGGTGGCGGCCATTTTAGCAGTGGTGGTTTTTCCGGGCATCCCATAGGTCACTCCATGGGCCACTCTTTCGGGCACCTGTTTGAACATCATTCCGGCGGGCATGGTTCACGGCTTGGAAAGGCGCCAGGTGGTCGCGGCGACGAGTTACCGCCGCTGGCTGGCGCCGCCTTCATGCATGGCAAGGTTGTGATCCTGCCTGGTCCAAGCGGGATGACTCGGGATTCGCAGCCTCGTCAGCCCGGATCCCATCGATTTACTGCTGTTGCGGGTCCACGGAAGCACTTCCGGACAAACCATTTTGATGGCGGCTTCTGCAATCCCTTCCGTTTCACATGGCACAATTTCTTGTTTCCCGACGACTTCGACTGCTTCGGGGATCCCTTTTTTGCCGGGCCTGGGCTAAGTGCCTCTTACGAATTGGATCCGTCGTCAGCGGCTTTGGGTTCTTCTGGGTTGGTTGCTCAAGGTCGTCCTTCGGCCTCTCGTCAGGATGCGGAGTCTTCTGCCTCCTCACTTGTTAAAACGAAACAGCCCCTCACTTTGCTGCAATTGCGCGATGGCTCGATGTACGGCCTTACGCACTATTGGATAAAGGATGACCGCTTGCATTACGTCACGGATTACGGAGGCGAAAATAGTGTGCCGCTGAACCGCATCGATTTCGCGAAGACCTCCCAGCTCAACACGGCGCGGAGCACTCCGTTGATCCTCCCGGCAAACGAGCCCAAACCGTAGCCCTTACCGAGCCACGTGAGCATCCCTAAGAAAGGGATCTATCCAGATATGACCACCCCACTTCGCTACTTTCTGTATAATTCTTGCGCTGCATACGTACCCTTTTGACAAAATTGTTCGCCGGAATTGACGAAGAGGTGGCCATGTCCCCAGGTTCTCGGATTCGAGGCGTGTCATTGCTTTTCGCCGTGATTGCGTCCTTTTTGCTTGCCACTTCGATGGTTGCACACGCGGTTCTCCTGGAGTCCAGTCCCGCGCTGCAAAGCTCGGTCAGAGGTCCTGATGTTCCGCTGAAGCTGCGTTTCAATGTTCGCATCGATGCCGTGCGCTCGCGTCTGATTCTTCTCGATGCTGGTGGCTCCTTCCAAACGCTGGAAATCGGCAAACAAGATCCGCCCAATACTATTTCATCCGAGGCAAAAGG
>JAWOLO010000446.1:0-5977 GCA_033853375.1 Terriglobia bacterium | reverse complement strand
ACCCACTCGGCGGCGCCTGTCACAATCCCGGGAAAACTTTAATTATAAGCGAACCGCCGCGTCGGCGATACGCGCTTTCAGATAATGCAAATACTGATTAAGTTGGCTTCAGGGCCGCGAATCGGTGGCCCAACAGGTTGCCCAGACTCCAGGGCACTGCTAGCATGTCCGCGCCATGGCGGACTCTCCCTTGCCCTTGGAACTTCTTCGCACCCTGAAACCGCAGCTTCCGCGAATGCTCCGGCTGTTACGACGCTTTGTGACCGCCGAATCGCCCAGCCTCGAAAAGGCCGCAGCCGACCGTTGCTGCAGTGTCGTCGCCATGGAATGGCAGAAGCAAGGCGTGCACGTCGAGCGCATCCCCCAGAAACATCGCGGCGATCATTTGCGCGTGACTTATGCTTCTGAGGAATCTCGGCCCTCCGGCCAGCTCCTCGTGCTCGGCCATTACGACACCGTGTATGCCACTGGAACTCTCCAGAAAATGCCCTTCCGCATTGCCGGCGGCAAAGCCTGGGGCCCGGGAATCTTCGACATGAAGGCCGGTATCGTTGAAGCGCTCTTCGCCTTCCAAGCTCTTCGGCAGGCCAAGTTCCACTTGCAAAAGCAAATCGTCTTCCTTTGGACTTCCGACGAGGAAATCGGCAGCGAATCTTCCCGCAAACTGATCGAAACCGAAGCACACCGCAGTGATGCCGTCTTTGTCCTCGAGCCATCCTTCGGTCCGCATGGCCTGCTGAAAACCGCGCGTAAAGGCGTCGGGGAGGCCGAGCTGATCGTTCAAGGCCGCGCTTCCCACGCCGGCCTTGCCCCTGAGGAAGGCATTAACGCCGTGCATGAACTGGCAGCCCAACTCACACGGATTGAAAAGTGGAATAACGCGCGGCGGGGCGTCAGTATCAATGCCGACGTTATTGAAGGCGGAACGCGCGCCAATGTGATCGCAGAACGCGCTCGATCCATTCTCGATCTTCGCGCCCTGCGGCCTTCGGACATGCGCCGCATTGAGCGCCGCCTGCACTCACTGCGCCCCATTCACAAAGGAGCAAAGCTGAAAGTCACCGGTGGCTTCGACCGCCCTCCCCTCGAACGCAAGAGGTGCGCCGCCCTTTTCGCTCGTGCGAAATCCCTCGCGAAGCAAATGCATCTCTCATTGGGCGAATGCACCGCAGGCGGTGGCTCCGACGGAAATTTTACGGGCGCGCTCGGCATCCCTACTTTGGACGGCCTTGGTGCTGTGGGCGACGGAGCGCACTCCGACCACGAATACATCCTCATCCACACCATGCCCGCCCGCGCCGCTTTGCTGGCCAGTCTCCTAGCGACCTGTTGAAATGGAGATCGATGGCATAAGCCAAAATTGAGCGAAGAGTTTGCTGTGAATTGAAAAGCAGTGTTGCGCCCTGTCAGTGCACGTAGTTCTTCTTCAGGTATTCCACCGTGGATTCCATCAAATCACTGTAATCGCTGTGCAACACTTCGCGCAGCGCCTGCTCCGTAGGCATGCCCGCCCCAATGCGATCCAAGATACGGTCAATATCGTCGATTCCATCGGCTTGAATGATGTATTCCATGTTGGCCAGGGCCCAGGCGTACGCATAGTGCGCCGTGTCCCGATCCAAACGCGTCCAGGAGCCTTCCAGTCGCCCCAGTGGAATAGCGTGCTTCTCCTCGAAGATCTGCACGAGCGCCGCAGCGTTATCACCGCTGCGATACCCTTCCATCCATTCCGCCAGGCCCTCTTGGAGCCACGTCGGCGCACGACTCCCGCAGCTCACTGCCAATCCCATGCAAGCGGTTTTCGTTTTCTGCGCTACGAAGCTGTGCGTCAGTTCGTGCTTTAGCGAACGCGACAATTCCGCATCCACCGACGTCAATCCCTGGACCGGCACGCGAATCCGCCCGTCGTACAGCGCGCCGGCCCATGAGGGCGCGCGCGTGATGTCCGTGAACGCTTCTTCCGTGTACAGAACCACGCCAATCGATTCCGGCGGCGTATAGTTCAGCTCGGATTCAATCGCGGAAAAGTGCACTTCCAGCGTGCGCAGTACATCCCGCGCCAACGCCGGTTCCGCTGCCCCGTTGTACTTCAGCTTGAAGTGCGCGCTTTCGTTTTCCTTGTAGCTTTCTTCTTCCGTCTTGTCGCGCAGCGCGGCTTCCAGCGCTGTCTGCAATTCTTTGTCCGGGCGCAACGCAAGGGCGCGCTTCCATTCAGCAATCGCCTGGTCAAGCTGGTTCAAGCCGTAATACGCCCAGCCCCCAAGCTTCGCTACGTCCGGATTGTCCGGCGCAAAGCGCTTGGCCCGTTCCAGATAATCCAAAGCTTGCTTGTATTCGTTGCGCCTCAGGTAGATATAAGCCACGTTCATCAACAGCGCCGGCTCATCCGGAGCATACGTCACCGCGGTGCGCTCGTCGGATAACGCGCGCTCCAGATCGCCTCGCGACATTTCAAAGATCGCCGCTGCGTGATGTCCCAGGGCCGCGTTGAAGCTCGCTCGCGCATTCCCCGATCGCGCTTCGCTTTCGAGCTTTCCAATGTACTCCCGATCGATGGACCCGTTGTGTACCGCTGCGCGCTGAACGTCCTCGATTTCGCCTCCGCCGGCCGGTCGTATTTCTGGCGGAGCAATAGTCAAATTGGCAGTAGCATCTCCCGGTGGGCCCCCGGGGTCGGCGAATCCCCCCTTTTCGATATGATCCACGATGGATTTCGGCAGGCTCAGTTCGCCGGCCGACGTTATGTATTTGACCTTGTCTCCCTGCTCCACGGCGTTCAGCGCGGCAATGCGGCGGCCATTTTTGAGGACAATCGTATCCGGCGTGGCCTGCGGCCCCACCAAGAGGAGCGCGACGCCAAACAAAAGGAAACGCGTTTTAGGAGAAACTCGTGGCGTTAGTGCCATCTGCTTATTTTAATTCCTCACGTCTGTTTTATCTTTTGCGCCTTGTTCCCTCATGCCGAATCTGACTACACTCGATGTATGTGGGTTGGGGCTAGAGTCTTCGCGTTGTGGTGTTTGCTTGCGCCGGTAGCCGTCTCGGCGGCCGAACAATCACCCCACGAACTGTATGATGCGATCAACGCATTGACCGTGGATTCTTCCCAGGTCTACCACCTGGCCCCTGAAAATCGCATTGAGCTTCGCCGGGGCGACGCTGTCATTTCCTTGGAAGAAGGTATCCTCGCCTTCTTCTCCCCTTTTGATGGAAGGATTACCGGCGCGGTTTTCTCCGGCCGCGGTCACGTGGTTGCCGCGCCGCGCGATCCCGTTGAAAAGCAGCAAATGGGGCGATTTCTCGGCTCCCCGGTTCTCGATCAAGTCTTCAGTAGCGCCTATCTTCGTTTCACGGACGGGACGGCCGGCGAACTTGTTTCGCAGTTTCACAAGGCTAAGCTGGTGTCACAAACTGATCCTTCCTTTGCATCTCAATGGGAGGCTTCTGTTGCCCGCGTCAATCCAAATTATACGCTTCGTATTCTTATCTCCTTTCTGTCCCCGGATCCCAGCCCCGCCTTCTACGCTGGGCTCGATGGCGCATCCACGGGCCCTTTCGACATCGTCGTGGACGGACGCCGAGAAGAGCAATTTCTGCTCGGGCAAACCGTAAAAAACGCTACAGGAACTTTTTATGACACCTGGACGTCCCACTCCATCCGAGACTTCCCCGCTCGTTCCGTTGCTTTCCGCGCCCTCCACTATTCCTTGGAGCCCTCCATTCTCCCCAATAATTCTCTTGACGCCACAGCGATCGTCCGCATCCGCGCGGAAACCGGCAGAGCGCGCGTCCTCTCTTTTGAACTCTCCCGCGCCTTGACCGTCGATCGCGTAACGGGAGAGCACGGCGAACCTTTGGCGTTCTTCCAGAACGAGGGCATGAATCTGCAACAACGCAGCACACGTGGAAACGACTATTTGTGTGTGATTCTCAACGCCATCCCGCCGCAAAATCAGGAATTCACTCTCCAGTTTCACTATCATGGCAATGTGATCCAGGATGCGGGAAACGGCGTCCTCTTCGTCGGTGCCAGAGAAAGCTGGTACCCCCATCTGGGTGATCCCTCGGACTTCGCAACCTATGATTTGACCATCCGCTGGCCTCGCAAGCTTCGTCTTGTCGCCACTGGATCCAAGCTGGACGAACACGAAGAAAGTGAATTTCGCATTGGCCACTGGAAAACGGAAAAGCCCGTCGCGGTGGCGGGATTTAATTTGGGCGAGTACGCCACATTCTCGGTGGCTTCTGGCGGTCATTCTGTCGATCTTTATGCCAACCGCGAACTCGAGGAAAACCTGAGAGCCCGTCTGACGCCCCCGCCCGCTAGCGGCATGGTCATTCCTTCCACAACGTTTGGCGCTCCTTCCTCAAGGCTCGCGGTCACTCTTTCCCCGCCCCCGCCAAGTCCCGCCGACGCGTTAAGACAACTGGGAAAAGAAATCGACTCCTCGATTCGTTTTTACGAAACTTTTTCCGGCCCATTTCCTTTTCACAATCTCAGCGTCTCGCAAATCCCGGGAACTTTCGGGCAGGGATGGCCGGGCCTTCTCTATATTTCGACTCTGTCCTTTCTATCGCCGGAGGCACAGCAGCGCGCCGGGCTTACACCTACAGGTCAAGAGCACTTTACGGAGCTGGTTCCCTATCATGAAGTCGCGCATCAGTGGTGGGGCAACGTGGTGGGCTGGTCTAGTTACCGCGACCAGTGGATTGACGAAGCTATCTCCAACTATTTCGCCTTACTTTTTGCCGACACCCGCGGCAATCCCGAGCATACACTTCGCGTCTGGCTCTCCCGCTACCGCCATCAACTCACGGAGAAATCGCAGGATGCGGACGAGCCCGTGGGCGACATTGGCGCTCTTACTCTCGGCTTGCGCCTCAATTCCTCAAAATCGCCCTCTGCTTACGAGCGTGTCGTCTACAGTAAAGGTTCGTGGGTCATTCACATGCTCCGCGAAATGCTCCGCGAGCGCGGCAGCAAGCAGCCGGACGCTCGTTTCATCGCCCTACTGCAAAAAATTGTAACCAAATACGCTTACCGCGCGCTCTCTACGGATGACTTTCAGCATGAAGTGGAATCCGTCATGACTCACGGGATGGATCTGGAAGGCGGGCGGTCCATGGATTGGTTTTTTGACGAATGGGTGCGCGGCACGGGAATTCCGCACTACCGCGTCGAGTTTACCGCCCACCGCGAGGAGAATGGATACACGGTCCGCGGCACGCTTTTTCAGAGCGGCGTGCCCCGCTGGTTCCTCGCCAGCGTTCCGCTGTACGCAACCGGAAGCAGTGGCGGTCGCGCGTTTCTTGGGAACGTTGTTGCGACGGGCCTGGAAACCTCCTTCCACTTCCATGCTTCCAGCGCTCCGCGCAAAATCCTCATCGATCCGCAGATGACCCTGCTTTGCACCACAGAATAAAGGTAAGGCTTTTGCCCAAAACCCTATCTAAAATGCTCTTCGTATTTCTGCTTTTCGATGAGCGGGCTTTTCGGGTTTAGCGCCGCCTTTCCGCTGTCGTCGAAAACGTAAGCGTAGCCCAGGGGATCCGTGGCTGGACCTTCACGCATTCGAGCCTCCTCCAACTCGCCGATGCGTTTGGGGCGATGTCCGAAGCGCGTCTCATATTCATCAGCCAGCCGGTCCAGCTGCTTACAATCTTCCTCGGCCCGAAGCAGTTGCAGATGCCATTTTGCATTTTCTTTGACCTGAGGATCCGTAGTCGTTGTATAAACGTCGTTCCACAGAAAATAAGAGGTCTCATAGGACTCCCCTTCCGCTGCAATCTTCGCCGCCATCACTTTCATCCAGATGAGCGCTTTGGGGTTCTTGCTACCCTCCTCGAAGGCCTGCGCCGCTTTCTTGTAATCTCTCATGTCCATGTAGTAGACAAATCCCAGATCCTCGTAAAACCGCCAGTAATCGGGATTCGCCTTTATGCCTCGTTGAAGCAGTTGTACTCCCAGATCCGGCCT
>JAWOLO010000445.1:0-8373 GCA_033853375.1 Terriglobia bacterium | reverse complement strand
TGCGGGCCTGCTCGCGACCGGTGCTTACGCCCAGGACCCAACCCCTCAGCAGCAGGACATTCAGAGCGACAAGAAAGACATTCGGCAGGACAAAAAAGATCTGGCGAAGGATCGCGCCGATCGCAATACGGATCAGCGTGACATCAACAAGGATAAGCGCGACCTGGCCAAGGACCGCGTCGACCGCAACGCCGATCAGCGGGATATCAATCACGACCGCCGCGATTTGAACAAAGACCGCACGGATCGCAACGCTGACCAGCGCGACATTAATCGCGACAAAAACCAGCTTGTTCGCGATGATGCCAAGTATGGCGCCAACAGTGCCCAAGCTAAGGCCGACCGCAAAGACCTTCGGATCGATCGCACTGATCGCAATGCCGATCAGCGGGATATCAATCACGACCGCCGCGATTTGAACAAAGACCGCGCCGACCGCAATGCCGACCAGCGTGATATCAATCACGACAAAAAGGACCTAGCGAAAGACCGCACTGACCGCAACAAGGATCAAAAGGACATCAACAAGGACAAGCGTGATTTGCACAAGGACCGCAAAGACGTACGGAGAGACCGCCGCGGCCACAAGTAAAATTCCAAGTTCGAAACACAAAGGGCCGCGGGAGCAATTCCCGCGGCCTTTTTGCTTTCCGACGCTAATCACTTCTCAGACGTTAATCGTTCCTTCAAAAACTTTCACCGCCGCGCCGCTCACGCGTGGAACGAGTTTCTTGCCCGATTGCGTGACTTCGACTTCAATGTGGCTCGGCCGGCCCATCTCTGCTCCTTGCAAAATGCTCAATGTATGTCCCGGCGCCAGTTTTCCGTGCCGCACAAGATATGCGCCGAGTGAGCCCGCGGCCGAGCCCGTCGCTGCATCTTCATAGAGTTCCCAGGGAAGCATCCCACGCGAATACACTTTACCTTTGCCGTTCAACGCGAAGCAGTAAGCCATCGTGGCGTTTTTGCCCTGCAGCCTTCCTAGTTCGATCATGTTCATGGCGATTTTGCCAAGCGCCGCGCGACTGCGCAGCGGCACAATCAGGTTAAAGATGCCCGTCGAAACAAACTCAGGTTCGAGTATTGGGTCAAAGTCCTTCGTCGAGAGTCCGAGCGCAGAAGCGAGTTTTTTCTTATCGAGTTTAGCGGGCTTGAATAGCGCTTCTTTCTGCGTCATGGTTACGCGGTTCGGGCGGCCATCCTTGAAGCGAATCTCCACCGGCAGAACACCCGCGCCCGTTTGCTGAAGAACATGTACGCCGCCTTCCTGTGCCGGAACAACGCCGAGCTCCGCGAGCAGAAACCAGGTTCCGATGACCGGGTGCCCTGCAAGCTTCAGCTCTTCTTTCGTCGTGAAGATGCGCAGGCGCGCGAGTGCCTCCTCATCCGTGGGCTTTTGCACGAAAACCGTCTCGGAAAGATTCATCTCGCGGGCAATCGCCAGCATCTGATCGTCGGAGAGCTCGTCGCCATCCGTGAAAACGGCAAGCGGATTGCCGGCGAACCGCGTGGTGGTGAAGACATCGAGCGTGTAGTAGCGGTGTTCCATGGAAGAGATTTTCGTGCGTCCAGCGGCTGCGTTCAGATGCGTTGGAGCTGCGCGACCGTCCTTTCATTCACAACGTTCCCGGTATTCAAAGTCGATTTTGGCTCGATCAGCACGACGTGGACTTCTTCATCAGCGGTGGGACAGTGTTCGACGCCGCGCGGCACGATGACGAATTCGCCCTCCTGCACGACGGTTTCGCGGTCGCGGAACTTCATCCGCAGCGTGCCTTTGACGACCAGAAAAAGCTCATCTTCGTTTTCATGGTGATGCCAGACGAATTCTCCCGTGAATTTGACCGCTTTGAGATAACAATCGTTCACTTCACCCAGAATGCGTGGATTCCAATGGTCGTAGAATTGCTCGAATTTCTGCTTGAGATTGATCGTGTTCATGAACTCACCCCTTGCCTCAGTCTCATCCGCTAGAGACTGCGAACAGTCTGGACCGCAGCGTCGAGAACACGGCGCGTCGTTTCTGGCTTGCGAGTCTCCGAGTAAATGCGCAGCACGTTTTCCGTGCCCGATGCGCGCACCATCACCCAGCCCGTTTCACCGAGATAGAGTTTGATGCCGTCCATATTCTCCCGTTGCACGACAGGAAGATCGAGGATCCGGTTCAGTTTGCCATCGGAGAAATGCGCGATGGCTTTTTCCTTTTGACCGGGCTTGAGCTCCAGGTCCACGCGCCCGTAGTGGTATTCGCCGAATTCGGCGTGCAGCGCAGCCAGCAGTTCGCCTAGCGATTTGCCGTGCCAGGCCATCAATTCCGCGAGGAAAAGGGCCGATACGGTGGCATCGCGCTCTGGTAGATACAGGCTTGTGCCGATGCCGCCGCTTTCCTCGCCGCCAATCAGGATGTTTTGCTCCAGCATCAATTCGCAAATGTATTTGAAGCCGATGGGAACTTCGTGGAGCTTGCGACCGAATTTCGCGGCAAGCTTGTCGATAAGCTTCGTGACGGAGAAAGTTTTAGCGACGTCGCCGGGGAGATTCCGCGTTCCTGCCAGGTGCCATACCAGCAGCGCCAGAATTTGGTGGGGAGTGACGAAGCTCCCCGTGCGATCAATCGCGCCGATGCGGTCACCGTCGCCATCGGCGCAGAATCCAGCATCATATTTGCCCGCGAGCACGGCTTTCCGCAGCGCTTCGATGTGAGGCTCGATCGGTTCGGGATGCACGCCGCCAAAACGCGGATCGCGTGTCCCGCGAATTTCGTCGCAAGGAATGCCGTTGCGGCGCAGCAGCTCCGGAAGCAAGCCCGCTGCGGACCCGTGCATGGGGTCGAAAACGAAGCGCAACTTTGCGTCGCGCAGTCGCTTCCAGTCCACTAATTTTTCTAGTGCATCTAGATATGGCGCGCGCGGTTCGAGCGAACGGATCAAATCCTTGCGCGGTGGAAGCGGCGGCACGCCTTTTTCCAAAACCCCCTCAAGTTCTTTTTCAATTTGAGCCACGATCGAAGGCAGCGCGCTGCTGCCATAGCTTGCCTTGTACTTGATCCCGTTCCAGCGATAGGGATTGTGACTTGCAGTGATGACAATTCCGCCTGCCGCCTTCTGATGCCTCACCAAAAACGAAACCGTGGGTGTGGGGCAGGGTTTATCCGTCAGCCAAACTGGAGTTCCGGATGCGCTGATGACTTCGGCGACCGCGGCTGCCACGCGGTCTGACGAATAGCGGTGATCGTAGCCGATGATCACGCCCTTGCGCGCGTCCTCGCCCCGAACCACGTAACGTGTAATCGCGTGCGCCACGATGCGCGCGTTCGCGAACGTAAAATCTTCCGCGATGACGCCACGCCAGCCGTCCGTGCCAAACTTGATTGCGGGAATCATGAAAAAGAAAAAGTATACGCGAACCGAAGTGCCTGCCAACAGCCGGATTGGCCTGTGATTAGCCCTTCTAGAAAAGCAGTAGGTTCTCGCCGGTCGCCGTCCGTGGCTGAGATGACGGCAGTTGTAGGGGCGCAGCATGCTGCGCCGTGATTGCTGACCACGTAAATGAGAAAGCAACGCCCAAGGTGTCCAATTACAGCAGTTCGCGGCGCTTCTGCTCTTCGAGGTACTTTACGACTTTGGCCACGTCTTGCGCGCGGTCGCGGGGACAAATAAGCAACGCGTCCGGCGTTTCCACGACAACAAGATCGCGTACGCCGAGGGCAGCGACAAATTTGGATGGCGACCAAAAAAAATTGCCTTCAGCGTCGAGGGTGTAGCCCTTGCCGGCGATCACATTTTCGCCACTCTTTTTCGCGAGCAACTCGTACACTGCTGCCCAGGACCCAATGTCGCTCCAGCCGATTTCCGCAGGAATGACAAAGACGCGTGGCGGACCTTCCGCCCGCGTAGCCGGCTCGAGAACCGCATAATCCACCGAAATGCTTTCCAACTTTTGATACATCGCACGGAGCCGTCGCTCGTATTCGCGCTTGCCGATAACGCCGGAGAGCTCTTCGAGCGAGGCGTGCGTTTTTGGCAGGAAACGTTTCAAGTTTTCGAGGAACGTCGAGACGCGCCAGAAAAACATGCCGGCGTTCCAGTGATATTTTCCGGAAGCGACGTATTCCACGGCAAACGGCAGCGCTGGCTTTTCCGTAAAGCGCTTCACGGCAAAAACGGGAAAGCCTTTGTCTTTAATCGGCTCGCCCATGCGTTCGATGTAGCCGAACCCCGTCTCAGGGCGAGTTGGTGGAATTCCCAAAACCACCATGCGTCCGGGTTCGTTAGCGACATCGAGTGCGGCGGTGACGATCTCGCGATATTTTTGCGGCTGCGCGATGTAATGGTCCGCTGGAAGCACTGCAAGCAAAGCGTCGCCGCCCTCCGCATGACGCGAATGAATGGCGGCGAGACCGATCGCCACCGCAGTATTCAATCCTCTCGGCTCAATCAGCACGCGTTTGCGCGCGCCGGCAGGAACTTGCTTGCGAACGGCTGCCGCCTGCTCCTTGTTCGTGACCGTCCAAATGCGTCCGGCAGGAATCAGCGGGCGCAACCGCGCCAAGGTCTGCTCCAACATCGTTTCCTTGCCGACAATGTTCAGCAGTTGCTTCGGCGCGCGCGTTCGGCTTCGCGGCCAGAAGCGCGTCCCGCGCCCGCCGGCCAGAATCACCGCATGAATCGAAAGGTCTTCTTTCGCCATCCCCATTCCGTTTATTCGAACAATACGCTTGCCTGATTCTTCTCAGAAACCCCCTCTTGAGCAAGTTCTCGGCGAAATGCTTTGAGATCGGGAATATAGGTTCGAAGGGCAGTTGTGTTGTCTTTCGGTTTTAGTTCGAATATACCCATCGATGCAGGCAGAAACCAGCATTCGCCACACTGATAGTTTTGTTCGCTACCTTGTGACCAGAAGGCCCCGCTTCCTGATAGGAACACAAGAATCTCGAACTGAGCTGGATTACTTTGGCATGGGACATTCCACCCAAATTCCCACCGTTCCGCCGCAAAATAACGACAAGCAGCAAGCAGAAACTTGAACGCCTCGTGCGACGGGAGAGGCTGCCTCTTCACCTGCAGGCTTCTCGAATTTCTGAGATTCATCACGTCCATGGCCTTCGTAATATGTAGATCACGCGGCTTTCCTTGCGCATCGACGCGCCCGTAATCGTATACGCGATAGGTGATATCGGAATATTCCTGTATCTCGCAAATCATCACGCCTGGACCAATCGTGTGCGGAGTGCGGGCAGGAACAAAATAAGTGTCACCGGCCTGAACAGCGTGACGCTGAAACAAATCCTCCAGCGTTTGATTCTTGAGTGCTTTTAGAAAGGACTCTTTTGTGACGCCAGGTTTGAGGCCAACCAGCAGGAAAGCACCGGGTTCGGCGGAAAGGATGTGCCACATCTCCGTCTTGCCGCGGCCACCGGCGGCTTGCTCGTGCGCCGCAGCGTAAGCATCGTCCGGGTGTACTTGAATCGAGAGCTTGTCGTTCGGAAAAATGAATTTGATGAGGATGGGGAAATCTCCCGGCTCCGCGAAACGCGTGCCGCGCCACTCAGCAGGCATCTGTCGCCATGCTTCACCTAGGGTCCTTCCAGCAAACGGACCTGTGGCAATCCTGCAATCGATACCTGTGAGCCACACTTCCCCAATCGGTTCCGGCAAATTTGTTTTTTCAGGAAAAAGTGGCACGAGTGAGCGCATCCCCCAAATGCGCTCCACGAATTTTGGCTCGATTCGAAACGGCTCTGGCTTCACAATTCAGGCAGCAGCTTCCGCACGCGCAAAGAAACGTTCCAGGCGGCGCAAGCCTTCCTCGATGCGATCAATCGAAGTCGCGTAAGAAAGCCGCAAGTACCCTGGAGCGCCAAACGCCTCACCGGGAACGACCGCGACGTGCGCCCGGTCGAGAAGCATCTTCGCAATTTCCGTGTCCGATTTTGCCAGCGCCTGCTTGCCTCCGCCCTTGCTCAAATGCTCGGAAATGTTCGGAAACGCATAAAACGCCCCGCCCGGCCATTCGCACGTGACGCCCGAAATCGCGCGCAGCCCTTCCACAATCCGCTTGCGCCGCTTCGCGTACTCCGCCAGCATCACCGGCACCATTTCCATCGTGCCGGTCATGGCTTCGAGCGCCGCGTATTGCGCAATCGAAGTGGGATTCGACGTGGACTGGCTCTGCAATTTGATCAGCGCTTGAATCAGAGCCTCTGGCCCCAGTGTGTACCCGATGCGCCAGCCAGTCATCGCAAACGTCTTCGACATCGAGCCAATAATGATGACTTTTTCTTTCGCCCCAGGCGCGCTGGCAATCGAGTACGGTTTGTTTGGTTCATACACGAAGTGCGAATAGCACTCGTCGCCCATCAGCCAAACGTTATGCTTTTTGCACACCGCAAGAATGCGCTCGTACTCTTCCGGCGGTACAACTCCGCCCGTCGGGTTGCACGGCGAATTGACAATCAGCAATTTCGTCTTAGGCGTAATTGCTTTCTCGATCGACCAAGCCCGCACGGTGAAACCATCTCCGGGATGCGTCTCGACGAACACCGGCGTTCCACCTGCGTACTTCACAATATCCGGAAAACTCACCCAGCAGGGCGTAGGGATGATGACTTCATCGCCACGCTGGATGAGCACGCTAATGACGTTGAAGATGGAGTGCTTGCCGCCGACGCTGACGACGCATTCCTTCGGTTCGAACGACGACTGCAATTCGCGCTTGTGCCACGCGCAGATCGCTTCGCGCAGCGGCGTGATTCCGCCCGCCGGCGTGTATTTCGATTTATTTTCTTCGATCGCCCGGATGGCGGCCTTCTTGATGTGGTCCGGCGTAGGAAAATCCGGCTCGCCGGGGCCGAAGTCGGCAACGTCGATGCCTTTGGCTTTCAGCCTTTCCGCTTCCGCGAGGACTGCCGCGGTCGGCGATACTTGGATCCGGTTGATGCGGTCCGTGAATTGCACTTCTGGCTCCTTCGCCCAAGCTCCTTCGAATGACGGGCAAGTATACAGTCAACAGTTTACAGGCAGGACGGAGAAGGGCAAACACCGAATTGGCCTGGTCAGGGCTGCCCATCTAGATGGCGACACAATCTAGATAGCCGCATCATGTACTTTGTCCCGCAAGAACCATGGCAGCGCATTTAGTTGCAGGTGCTTTGTGAAGAATGTGAGAGACTTTCGTTAAGACACTTTGGCGCGCAGCCGCTGCTCGACCACGGGGGGCACGAGTCCCTCCAGCGGCCCTCCATGCAGAGCAATCTCGCGCACAAGCTTCGAGCTCAGGTAGCTGTACAGTTCTCCAGGCAGCATGAAGACCGTCTCTAGGCGCGGTTCTAGTTTGCGGTTCATCAATGCCATTTGCAGTTCGTATTCGTAATCCGAAACAGCGCGGATGCCGCGCAAAATCACTCCCGCGCCGCGTTTGCGCGCGTAGTCGATGAGCAAGCCATCAAAAACGTCCACCTCGACGTCGGTCCATTTTTTTGTGACCTCGCGCAGCATCTCGACGCGCTCGGAAACGCTGAATAGAGGCTTCTTTTCGAGGTTTCGAAGAACTGCCACGATCAACAGGTCAAACATCTTTTCGCCGCGCTCGATCAGGTCGAGGTGGCCGTTGGTGACCGGATCAAACGAGCCCGGATAAATAGCGATGGATGTCTTCATTTTCGCGGCTGGCGCAAACGCGCGGCTATTCTAACTCAGGCAGAGCGAAAAGCGCGACTGACAAGGCCAGCGGCGCGACCGTGCGGTTGCACCCGGGAAACTTTGTAAATCCACTTCGCAGAAAGTCAGAGATATGACAGTATGCGGAGGCCAGTGCTACATAGCACAACGGGGATTCCGGAGTTTCTCAGCTTTGGTGGAAGGGAATTGACTCAATCATGGCCCAAAATTTCATTTCGAACTTCGATTTGCGAGGATTCTTCTTGCTCTTTGCTCTTGCGCTTCTGATTCCGAACCGAGCGGTCGCTCAACAGCCGGCGCTGAATCTTATGCCCATGCCCGCGAGTGTGCAGGCCGCCACCGGAAGTCTGCGCGTGGACTCTTCTTTCTCCGTCGCGTTGACGGGCCACACGGAGCCCCGCCTTGAACGCGGTGTCGAGCGATTCCTCCAGCAACTGGCTGGTCAAACTGCGATTCCGCTCAATCTCAAGCCCGCCAAATCCGCCCAGGCAACCTTGGTCATTCACACCGACCATGCCAGCAAGGAAATCCAGGAAGTAGGTGAAGACGAAACCTACATCCTGGAAGTGACCTCCTCCGGCGCAAAGCTCACTGCACCAACGCCTCTCGGCACGTTGCACGGTTTGCAGACTTTCCTGCAACTCGTGGATGTCTCAAGTGATGGCTTCACAGCGCCCGCCGTGACCATTCAAGA
>JAWOLO010000444.1:0-2742 GCA_033853375.1 Terriglobia bacterium | reverse complement strand
CAGCTCCAGCCGAAACGAACCCTTCAGTACAGCCATTTCAGCCCGCTGTCCGGAGTCCCGGACAAACCGGGAAACTACCACACAGTCACAATCGAATTGTCGGCCAATGGAAATCAAACCCATGTCTCGCTGACCCAAGACAATAATGCAACCGAAGAAGAGCGGGCCCATTCCGAGAGGATGTGGGAGACGATGCTGGCGGCCTTGAAAAAGTTTGTGGAACAGCCCAATGCTCAAGCGCAACGGCCGCCGTTCAACCCAAATCCCACACTTGATTCCCTTGCAGTATTGGTTGGCGATTGGAATATGGAACTATCCAATGCGGCATTCCTTCCCAACCCTTCCGACACAGCCAATGGAGCTGTTTCTTTCGAGTGGATGGAGGAGGGAGCTTTTCTCGTCATGCGCATGGGCAACAAAGCATCCGGTCCACTGGAAGCCGTTTGGCTCATCGGACGAGATGAGTCGCTGCCGGACTATAAAGTTCTCTACTTCGACTCTCGAAAAGTTTCGAGGATCTATGCGATGAGCTTCGCGGATGGCGTCTGGAAGATGTGGCGGGACGCGCCGGGTTTCTCGCAGCGTTTTCAGGGCACGGTCAGCGCTGATGGCAATACCATCGCGGGTTACTGGGAGAAATCGTTCGATGGCTCGAAGTGGGAACACGATTTTGACGTCATGTATACGAAAGTCAGGTAGCAAACTTGCAGGCGGAGATATGAATGAGGTAGGAAAAGTCCAAAGAGGTGAGATCTATGTACAAAGTCATTCGAGCGGGCGAATTGCCGCCCAGCCCAGGGGGCACGATTAAATTCGAGGGCGAGGCCTACGGTTCGGGCGTTTCGTTCTTCCTCGTCAACAACGAGCCCGGTAAGGGGCCGGACCTGCACAGGCATCCCTACTCCGAGACCTGGATCGTCCGCAGCGGCAGGGCGTGCATTACCGCCGACGGTGTAGACATTGAAGCTGGCCCTGGTGACATCGTGGTAGTGAGCTCAGAGACTCCGCACAAATTCAAGAATATCGGCGCCGGCCGGCTGGACATCATCTGCATTCACTCATCGCCCCAAATGATCCAGGAGGAGTTGGAAGTATAAATAGGCGGTCGAGAGAATACACGTTTCGCTCATCATTCAAGCGTTCTTCCGTCCATTGCGCGGGTAAGGAGTCGCTAAGGTGATGAGTAAGGAGGGAAGCATGAGCGAACCTAAAATCAATCACGGACTTCCACAAGGATATGGCACTGTCACGCCTTGGATTATCTCAAAAGACTCAGCCGGCCTGATCACCTTCCTGGAAAAGGCCTTTGGCGCCGAAGAGAAGGAAGGAAGCCGCATATACAATCAAGACGGATCAATCGGCCACGTCGAAGTGTTGATTGGAACCTCAACTGTCATGTTGTTTGATTCCTTTCCCAATTGGCCGCCCACCCGAGCCTTTCTGCGTCTGTATGTCGACGACGCGGATAGAGTATATCAGCAAGCGTTGGATGCAGGAGCTCGCTCGGTGACGCGCGTAACCGAACTCTTTTGGGGTGACCGCGTTGGCCGCGTAGCCGACCCATTCGGAAACATCTGGTGGATTCAGAGCACCCCTTCGGGTATAAGCTATGAAGACATCCAGCAGCGCAGTCAAGATCCCGCTATGATCAAGGCAATGGAATATGTGCAGCGATCGTTAATCGAGGAACTATCAAATCTATAGATCGTTGTGCTCCAATAGTACAGAACGAAATAATGGATTTCTGCCTACTCAAATGGTAAGCGGCGCATACTATAATAGCGCGGGGCCGCAATCGAACTGCGGCGAGGTTTTCAAATCAAGCAAGTATAGCAAGTATAAGGAGGTTTTTATGAACCCAAAGAAGGAAACGCAAAGGTCCGCCCAGAGCACAACCGTGACCGACGAGAAGGTCAAGGGATTCACAGCCGAGGAACGAGCCGCGATGAGAGCTCGCGCCCAAGAGCTGAAGGCGGAAGCGCGCGCGAATAAGAACAAGGCGGAAGGCGAAAGCGACGTGCTCGCCAAGATCGCCGAGATGCCGGAACCGGATCGTTCCATGGCTGAGCGGCTCCATGCTATCATCAAAGCCAGCGCGCCAGACCTTTTGCCGAAAACGTGGTACGGGATGCCCGCCTATGCTAGGGACGGCAAGATCGTCTGCTTCTTCCAAAGCGCGGCGAAGTTCAACACGAGGTATGCGACGCTCGGCTTCAGCGACGCAGCGGCCCTCGACGAAGGCGCCATGTGGTCGGTCACCTTCGCACTGAAGAAGTTAACTGCCGACGAAGAGGCAAGGATCAGCGCGCTCGTGAGGAAAGCGGTGAGCTGAGGATTGATCTCGCCATTATTAATCTAAATGGACAAGGAGATTTCATGTTAGGCAAATTGTATGGAAAAGTTGCCATTGTGACGGGCGGAGGAAGAGGAATAGGAAGAGCGATTGCGGAGGCCTATGCGGATAACGGTGCAAAAGTTGTCGTTACTGCTGCTGTTCAGAAAGATGAAATAGAGGAGACTGCATCAAAAATAAGCGGGATGGCAATTTTAGCGGATATTACAAAACCGGGTGATGTCAGTCATTTAGTTGATCTGGTCATAAAAGAATTCGGTAAGATTGATATACTTGTAAATAATGCTGCAAGAGGAATGTTATTTGTAAATGAGTCATTCATGACGGAACCCAAACCTTTCTGGGAAGCAAATGCAGAAAATTGGCAGATGGTGATAAATACGAATGTC
>JAWOLO010000443.1:0-4471 GCA_033853375.1 Terriglobia bacterium | reverse complement strand
AGGTGGCAACAAGAATTTTGTGGGGATGCCCACACCTGCTTCCGCAGGTATGATCGCTGCCCTTGTGCACTCGCGCCATTACTTTGGGCCAATTGCTGACAAAAACTGGGCCATCCTCTGGTTTGTCCTGTTGCCCGTGCTCGGTGCGCTGATGACCAGCACCGTGCGCTATTACAGCTTCAAGGACATTCCCTGGAGTCGAAAGCAGCCCTCCATCACCATCATCCTGCTGTTTCTCCTCGTGGCCATTATCTGGAAATATTCGGAAGCAGTGCTTGTGGTTCTTGCGAGTACCTATGCGATTGCGGGCCTCGTTCTACATATTGTGCGCTTCTTGCGCCACAGGCTTGTCACAAGGACCGCTTGACGCATGTCCGCGGATCGTTACTCCCAGCGCATTGTTATTGCCGGTGCGTCCTCGCTCCTCGGCGGCGAACTCAAGACCGTGCTCGAGGAGAGCCGCTTTGCTGGTTGGGATTTACGGCTCGTGGACGAAGAAGAAGCCGCCGGCACGCTGACCGAGGCCGCTGGGGAAGCGGCTGTTATTCAGCCCGTGGAAGAAGATACATTCCGCGGCGCGCGCTACGCGTTCCTTGCCGGCTCCACGGCCTTTGGCAACCGGTGCGTCGGCCCCGCGCGCCAAGCCGGCGCCACCATCATCGACTATAGCTATGCCACGCTCTCCGATCCCGACGCCACCCCGTGGTTCCCCAAAATTGAAATATTGACCGGCAAGACTGTGGGCCGCCACGCCAAAACCTTCAACGTCTTTTCCGCAGCGGGAGCCGCGGCAACCAGCTTGGCCCTGGTTTTGCAGCGCTTCGGATTGCAGCGCCTGGTCGCCACCATGTTTCGCCCGGTTTCGGAAAGCGGCCGTGCGGGAATCGAAGAACTCGAAACTCAGACCTCGCAACTGTTGTCCTTCCAGAGTCTCGGCAGCCCCGTGTTTGGAACCCAGGCGGCGTTTAACCTGCTCCCGCGTTTTGCGCCGGAGAGCAAGGAAGATTTGCCCCGCGAAGCGCTGGAAATTCGCGCTGAGCTTTCCGCGGCACTCGACGACGTAAGCGAAGACGCCAAGGTTTCCCTCAATCTGGTCCATGTTCCCGTCTTTTATGGACTCACGTTCAGCGCTTGCGCCGATTTGGGCGAGGGCGTGGACATGAGCAAGCTCAGCACCGCATTTCGGGAAGCGGGATGGGTGATTGCGGGAAGCGACGAAGCCGCGCCGAGCAACGTGAGCGTCGCCGGGGAAAGCCAGTTGTTCCTGAGCGAGCCGCGCGCCGATGTGTCCCGCGCGGGCTCGTGGTGGTTCTGGGGCGCCGCCGATAACTTGCGGTTGCCCGCGGCGAGCGGAGTGCGTCTCGCGGATTGGCTCGAAGGATGAAACGCCAGCCCTTTGCAAGCTTCGCGCTGTTGCCTGTCGGGCTCGCGGCCATGTCCGGCTGCGGCTATCACACTGCCGGGCACTTCAGTACCTTGCCGAAGGACATTCATGTCATTGCCGTGCCAGCGATGGAAAACAAAACCACCACCTATCGCGTGGAACAAAAGCTCACTGCAGCGACGATTCACGAATTTCTGGCCAAGACAAACTATAAAGTCATTCCCGACACTAACAGCGGAGATGCGGTCTTGACCGGCAAAGTCCTGACCATGGAAGTGGTCCCCTTGTTATTTCAGACGCCGACCGGAACCAACACTACCGCGCAGGCCACGGCCATGCTCGTGACCATGAAATGCGAAGTCACCTTCACCGAGCGCGCCACCGACAAGGTCCTCTACCACAATGATAATTTCGTCTTTCGCAACGAATACGAGCTCTCCACCGATGTGAAGAGTTTCTTCCAGGAAGGCGATCCCGCGCTCGACCGCATGGCCCGCGACTTTGCCGCGCGCCTGGTGGCCGCAGTGACCGAGAATTTCTGATGACTAGGTTCACCACTGACGAATTTTTGGCGCGGCTGCACAAAGGCAAGCCCGTGCCCGCCATTTTGCTTCTGGGCGAGGAACCCTACCTGCGCGACGAATGCCGCAAGCAATTGATCGAAAAATATGTGGCGGAGGCGGCGCGCGCCTGGGCGGTCTCACGCTTCTCTGCAGAGAACGGCGAAACGCAGGCCGCCACAGATCAGGCGCAGACCCTGCCCATGCTTGCTCCGCAGCAGGTCGTGTTTCTCGAAGACGCCGAGGCCATCGACAAGCTTGGCGAAAAGGCTCGCGATGACGCCGTGAAAACCCTCGAGGCCTACCTGGAGAACCCCGCCCCTTTCACGGTACTGGTGATCGAGGCCTCGGCCCTCGATCAACGTATGCGTTTGGCGAAGCTTTTAACAGAGAAGACCCTGGTCGTCGAAGTCGGCTTGGGTGAAAACGTTGATCAGCGCGTGGCCGCGGCGGCGGTCCTCGCGAAATCCCTGGCCAAAGAGCAGGGAATCGATTTAGAAAAAGGAGCTGCAGAGGACCTCGCCGAATTTGTCAGTGGCGACCTGCTGCGCCTGAAAACGGAAGTGGACAAACTGGCCACCTATGCCGCGCAACGAAAGCTCGTCCACCGCGCGGACGTGACTGCTCTGGTGATTTCGGAGAAAAGCGCCACAATCTGGGAAGTCGCCAATTTTCTGGCTACGCGCCAACCCCAGAAAGCGTTGGAATTTTTTGAACGCCTTTTGCGCGAGGGCGAAGAGCCCGTGCAAATGCTCGGCGCCATGGCTTGGATGTATCGCAAATTAATTGAAGCTTCTGAGGTCCGCGGCGTCACCAATGGCTGGCAAGCGGCCCGGGCGCTGAGTATGAACCCCCAGCAAGCCGAACTGGCCATCCAAAGCGCTCGAAAAATCCCGAAAGAGCGATTGCTCGCGGGATTGCAGGCCCTCCGCGAAGCCGATAATCGCTTGAAGGGTGGCACGAAGGATCCCCACTCGATCATGGAGTTCCTCGTCTGGGAACTCAGCGCCGCCAAATAGGCAGGAAATTGCTGGTCATTCTGAGGACATCCGAAGAGGATAGCTGCAGAATCTCAACGTTCTTCGCGAGAGATGCCAGCCTAGATATACAGCAGCCACTCATGCGGATCCGGTGCGCGGCCCGTCTGGATTGCCGTTAGCTTCGTGTATAGGCCATTCGCCAGGCTCATGGTCGAACCAGTAGGAATCTCATAATCCTTGCCCCGGTACCCAATACAAGCAATCGGCGCAATGACCGCCGCGGTGCCGATGCCAAAGGCCTCCTGCAACCTCCCTGCGGCGTGAGCGGCCACCACTTCTTCCACGGAAACGGGACGCTCTTCCACCTTGGCGTTGGTGTCACGCAGTAGGGTAAGTACGGAATCGCGCGTCACGCCAGGCAGAATGGTGCCGGAAAGCATCGGCGTGATCGCCACGCCATTAATGTCAAACATGATGTTCATCACGCCAGACTCTTCGATATACCGGCGCTCCTTCCCATCCAGCCACATTACGTTGTGATACCCGCGCGCCCGCGCCAGCTTGGCCGCAAGCAAGCCCCCGCCGTAGTTGCCGGCCGTTTTGGCATCTCCGGTGCCGCCGGGGAACGCGCGCACAAACGTCTCTTCGGCTAGCAGGCGGATGGGCTGCGCAAAATACGGCCCACCCGGTGAAGTGAAAATAATGAAACGGTAGCGGGTCGCGGGATGCACCATCAGTGAATCGTCTGTGCCGAAATAAACGGGGCGGACATAAAGCGAGCCGCCTTCACGATGAGGCACCCAGTCACGGTCCAGGCGCAAAAGCTTCAGCAAGCCTTCCCGGAACAGTGCTTCCGGAATTTCCGGCATGGCCAGCCTCGCCGCCGTGCAATTCATCCTCTTGTGGTTAGCCATGGGACGAAACAACGCAATCCGTCCATCCGCTGTGCGGTGTGCCTTGAATCCTTCGAAAAGCGACTGCCCATAGTGAAACGCAGTCAGCGCCGGCGAAACCGCCATCGGGCCAAACGGTACGATGCGCGCGTCCTGCCACTCGCCGTCTTGCCAATCCGCCACGAACATGTGGTCGCTGTAGTTGGTGCCGAACGGTGAATTCTCGCGCAGCTCTTCGGTAAGCCGGGATTCCGTGGTGTGCGTGATGTGGACGGATTCGCCCATGGTCGACCTCGATTCGGAATGACGAAAATAGACCCGGAAACACAGCGCCGGGAAACAAAAACGGCGGGCAACGCGTTCCGCTGCCCGCCGAAAGATAAATAAGCGCGCCGAGGTTTACTTGGCGGCCTTAGCCTTTACCTGGTTAAAGGCAAGGGTCAGACGAGACTTGTAGCGGTTTGCGGTGTTTTCGTGCAAAACACCCTTGCTGATCGCTTGGTCGATCGCCGAAAGCGTCGGATTCAGCAGATTGCCGGCCGCGGTGACGTCCCCGGCGGCAATGGCTGTGCGCAAGCGGCGCATCGCCGTGTGAACCCGCGTGCGGTTGTTCCGATTCACTTCTGCGCGTTGACGAGATTGTGCCGCGCGCTT
>JAWOLO010000442.1:0-11958 GCA_033853375.1 Terriglobia bacterium | reverse complement strand
GTGCTGCGGCCCTCATATTCGCCACTAGCCAATTATCGTCACTATAAACAACAAAGTCGAAAAAACTTTCTTGGGTGTAGTCCAAGCGATACGCTCAATCCTAAGATAACCCGCTAATTCCAGGTTGCGCACGCACGGGCAGGCCCGGTTTCCGGATCACAGCTTACAGCGTGCGCCCATCCTAACTCCCATCCTGGGGACAGCCGGACGGAAACTGCCCCTCAGGACAGGTGGCAGGTGGTGTTTCAAGGCGGTACGCTGCGGATCACAGCCCTATTTATAAGGTTCCGTTTGGGAGGCGTGATGCACAGCCCCGAGATTTCGCTCGTCCCAACACTGCGCGTGCGGCCCGAATTGTCCACATCTGCGTCCGCGGCAAAGGCCGAGACGGGCACAGTAGCCCCTTCGGCGCAGCTCAGGGTAAAGCTGTGCCCCTACAATGGAGCAGAATTGGGACGCGCCTGCCTGCGCAGGCAGGCCAAGGCGCGCCCCAACAAGGGGTTGCGGGCGCTTCTTGTCGCCTTGCTCGCGCTGGCGCTGCTCGCGCGGCCCTTGACAGCCGCGGCGCAGGCGCCCTCAGGAGCAGGCGGACAACAACTGCCCCCAACCGCTCAGCAGCAAGCGCCGCCGGTCCCTGCGGACCAGCCGCAAGCGGCCGGTACGCAGCCTGGACTTCCGGCGCCAACGACGCCGCAGGCGCTCACTCCCGAAGCGGTGATCGAGAGAATCATGGCGCAGGAGCAAGCCGAAGTCGGCTTGGTCCGGCAATACTCACCGCTCGTCGAGACGTACATTCAATACATCCGGCCGGACAAGCAGACCGGAGCGGCTCCTTCCGGCGACAAATACTTTCTGGGGCGCGCCGAACTGTCGAAGGGCGTCGAGATGCTGCCGCTGGACCGCGAAGAAGGCATCAAGCACAAGCTCCTCGGAAGCTGGTCGGAGTTCTTCACTTCGGAATTTATGCCGCGCGGCTTTCTGCAAATGATTTTCCTGGACATGAACGGCTTCGACCGCCAGCACTACAAACTCGAGTACGTGCGGCGCGAGTTTTTGGGCGAAGTGCGCTGCCTGGTCTTCGACGTTGATCCGATCAGCAGGAAAGACAAAGGGCGCTTCGTCGGGCGCATCTGGGTGGAGGATCAGGATTTTCGCATCGTGCGCTTCAACGGCGCGTATGGCGGGTCGTCGCTGACCAGCAACTATTTCAATTTCGACAGCTGGCGCACCAACGTGGGGAAAAATCTTTGGCTCCCGTCGTTTATCTACAGCGAAGAAGGCAGCCTGCACGACAAGCGGTCTGTGAACATCGGGTACAAAGTTTTTCGCGCGCAGACGCGGCTGTGGGGTTATGACCTGGGCCATGCGAAGCAGGAGCAGGAACTAAGCAAGGTGCTCATCGAGTCTTCGGCGGGAATCCGCGACCAGTCGGAAAGCCAGAATGATTATTCACCCGTGCAGGCGGAGCGTACCTGGGACCATCAGGCGGAAGACAACGTGGCGGACCGGCTGGAGCGGCAGGGCCTGCTGGCGCCGTACGGCGAAGTGGACAAAGTGCTCGAGACGGTGGTCAACAACCTTGAAGTGACGAACGATCTCGACATTCAGCCGGAAGTGCGCTGCCGCGTGCTGATGATTTCGACGCTCGAGTCGTTCACGCTCGGCCACACGATTGTATTGAGCCGCGGATTGATTGACGTCCTGCCGGACGAGGCCAGCCTGGCGGCCATTCTGGCGCATGAACTGGGGCACGTGGTGCTGGGACATCGCATTGATTCGCAATATGCGTTCTATAGCCGCGTGCGCTTCGATGAGAAAGACACCTTCAAACATTTTGATTTTTCGCGCACGCCGGCAGAGGAAGAGGCTGCAAGCCAGAAGGGGATGGCGCTGCTCAAGAACTCGCCTTACAAGGACAAAATCTCGAGCGCGCAAATATTTTTGGAGGCCATGCGCGATCGATCGAAGGAGATTCCAAACTTGATTAGTCCGCATCTGGGCGACCGCGTTTCAGCAGGATGGACGGCCGCGTCGGTCGTGTCTGCTGCGCCGACGGGAAACGCAGACAAGCCGGCAGCTCCACAGGAAAAGCCGGCGGCCAATGTGATTGCGGCGCTGCCGCTCGGCGGACGGATCAAAGTTGATCCGTGGAACGATCAGTTGCACATGCTGAAATCCAAGCCGGTGGGGATGGTCGCCGAAGCGGAAAACACGCCGTTCCAGATTACGCCGTTCATGTTTTACCTGACGCGCGCGGAGAATATTGCGCCGGCGCCTGCCGCTCCTGGTGCTGGCGTGCAAGCCGCCGCGCAGATGGACGCTCCGCCAAAACCGCAGATCCGGCAGGAAGCGCTGCCGGGCCTGCCGGGACCCGACCCACAGAAGCCCTGAGCGAAACGATTGGGATTTTTGCGCACAAGGGGGAAATAAAATGTTTCCAGCCGGACGATTGCAGAGCGCTTACAGTGTGAGTTACGTTGCGGAATTTATTGTAAGAGTGAACTTCAGTACGACCTGGGGCAGTTAAGGGGTTCAGTAGCCCAATCCGCAGGCCCAATTAATAGGCTCCCGCATCAATCGGCCGCCCATCAATAGGCCATGGGGCCGACTTCTTTTTCCACTTCTGTCGTTTCCACCATGACGATGGCGTCCCAGGGGCAGCCATCGAGGAAGCAGCCGTCGGGACCTTTGCTAAGACACTTCTTGCAGCCGATGCAGAGAATCGGATCGATCTGAATGCGCCCGAACGGCGGATGGTCTTCATCGGGAACCCAGAACATGCAATCTTCGACCGGGCAATATTCGACGCAGGCCGGAGAGCCCGCGCAGCCGGTGCAACATTCGGTGATGACAGCAAGTTCCTTGGGCTTCTTCTTGCGCGCAGTGGCGATGCCTTTCGAACGCGGCTCGTGCTTCAGTTCGTCGGGGACCAGCCCCGGCGCTTTCACTTCGGTAGGAGCAGCCATGCGGGGGATTATACCGTGATTTTGCGAATTAGGAAGTAGTACGCGAGGGAAATTGCGGAATTTTGGGGGCGGGCAGGCCTGGCGTTCGAATGGAGCGTTGAATTTGCTTCGTAGATTTGCAGGTTGTTGCTTGCGAGGATAGAAGAGGGCGAGTGAAGGACGCGGGGAAGCTGGGACCATTTTACGTGTTCAAGGCCGGCCCGTTTTACCGGACCGGCCCGAACAGTGCCGGTGCGCCGCGAGGTCCCACGCCCTCAGCGCACAAGCAAACCTAAGAGTTGGAGTCGTTGATGTCCCGCTTGGCCTGCTTCATGGCTTTCTTGGACTCCGACTTGGAATTGACGTTCGTGTTCAGCGCGGCAATTGAAGCGCCGAGGCTCATGCCCTTGCTGCCGGTGGCGGTGCCAGCGGGGCAGGTGCTATTGCCAATCGGCTTAAGGGTCATGTCGCACACGAGAGAATTAAGGTCGATTTTCAAGTTGTGCGATACGTGGATCGCCGCGACGCAGGGCCCCAGGTGTGTGAAATTCGCACATACCTGTTGGGGCGTGGTGCCGGTTGGAAGAACTTTTTGGAGATTCGCCGTCAGATGCGAATTCAGGAGCTGATCCGCCGTTTTTGATCCAGCATTTGTGCTGGCATTCGTCCCGGCATTACCGGGTCCGGGGCCGGAATGAGATGAGGCTGAGCCGTGAGACCCGCCCATGCCCATGCCTCCGGCAGATGCGCCGGGCGACGACGGGCGGCCATGCTGCGCGAAGGCTGGTGTAGTCGCGATAAGGAAAGCGGCCGCCGTGAGAGTAGCTAATACAATTGAGCGTTTCATGTTGTTCCCTCCCTAACTTGGCAGGGTGTGGGCTCCCCGCAGTCATAAAAGCAAATGTCAGGCCACTGGAGCTTCTTCCATAAACCTTGTATTTTCAAATGGATATGGAATTTCAATGACGTAAAGACTGGGTTGGTAGGATACGCCATCGTGTTGGAGCAACACGATTCGCGATTGAAGCAGGGGAGATTCAGGAAGGGTAAAGACAAACTGCCTGGGGACTGTACGAGAGGCTGGGTTGCGGACGAGGGTTCCGAACTATTTCAGGGCTTGCCCCTGGCGTGGGCAGCGCCTTGAGCTGCGCGATTGGATCCGGGGAAGCCTTGATTTCCTTGGTTTCCTTTATTGCCGCCCGCTGCATTCGGATGCACCTGGGCGGTTGGTCCCGGCGTGTCGGGAGGAGTATCCATTCCAACGCGAGTCGAGGATCCGGCTCCAACTGAGACCGAAGTACCAGAATGCCGCCCAAAGACTTCGACCGTGCCCTCGAATACGTCGACGGTAGTCTCCTGGCGCTTGTTAACTTCAACTTCGAATTGCGTGCCGCGAACGGCAATCACGGCGCTGGGAGTGCCGAGCTCGAAGGGAGGCGCCCCACCCGTGCGTTTGGTGATGATGGCGCGGATGCGGCCAAGCAGAAGTTGGAAGTAGCCTCGGTCAGTAAGAGTAGGTTCCTGGACGGTGAGCCGCGTGTGCGCGCGAACCAAGACTTGGCTTCCATCCGCAAGTTGCAATAGGAGTTGACCGCCGCCGGTTTCCAGAACGGTCCCAGGCGGGAGAGTTTCGCCCTGCGCGGGAGAGGAGGTTGGCTGACCGGGGAGGTTCAGATGAATCGTGCCCTTCCATTCGGAAATCGTGGCACCAGCAAAAGGCGCGCTTACCGGGGTTGGGCTTGGTTGTTGGTCTTGGTCTTGACCGAAAGTGACGCCAAGCGCGGCCCAGAGAAATATGGCGACAAAGAACCCTGAATTAACGAAGACACGTTTCATTGTAGTTCCTCACTGAATACAACCCGCTAGCAGGCAGATATACTCGAAAGCAGGTCCCCGATTCCGCATCACTGGTGGCCTCTACCTTGCCTCCATGCTGTTCGGCAATGCGTTTCACGAAAGAGAGACCAATGCCCCAGCCGGCGGTCGCGCCCTCTTGCTCACGTCCACGATAGAACGGCTCGAAGAGATGAGCTAGCTCCTGAGGCGGTATGAGCGGTCCCGGATTCTGGACTTCGATGCGCGCCATGTTTCCTTCCACCGTAACACGAAGTCTGACCTCGCTTCCATGTGGAGTGTACTTGACGGCATTGCTCAGAAGATTAAGGAGCGCTCCACCAATCAAGTGCGGGTCACCCTCCAGCAACGGTACATCCTCATTGACTTCCGTGACGACGGCGATCTTGGAAGCCTGCGCCAAAGGCTGAAGCACTTGCTTCGCTTGGTTCACAGTGTCCCGGACATTGAAGCTCTCGCGGCGAAGAGGCCGGGAGCCAGCTTCAAGGCGGAGCACGTCCAAATAGGTGTTGATCATCGCCACCAAACGACCCGACTCGCGGAAAATTGTGGCGGCCGCGTCGCTACCGGCCGCTTGCTGCGGATACCGCAGTAGATATTCGGCGAATCCCTGGATCGACATGAGCGGCGTGCGAAGTTCGTGAGTCACAAACCGGAGAGCTTCCGCTCTGGCGCGATCGCGCTCCATGCGAGCGGTGAGATCGGTCAAGACGAGCAGAGTCAAACCCGAAGTAGAGGAATTCATTTGCGAGGAGGAAGGTAGCTTCATGGCTCTCAACTGAAAGAGGCCTTCGCCCCAGTACACTTCCGAATCAAAGCGTCCGTCGGGTTGCGCCAAAGACTCGCGCAGCTTGTCGCGAATCGCCTCGCTGAGCAGAGAGGCGAACTCGCCCAGGCTGGCGGAAGGATTCGCCTTTTGTTGCGCGCAAAGACTTTGCCAACGCGGATTGCAAAAAACCAACCGACCATCGGGATCAAAAACCGCTAAGCCATCTTGTATGGCATTTAAGAGAGTTTCGTCAAAAGAGTAAAGGGAACCCAACTCCGATTGCAGTTCCTGCAGCAGGTTGATTTTCCAATGAAGGTTACCGATTGGCGGTGTCGTTGCTGTGCGCAAAGCCATGGACACGTTGCCGGTTTCTTGGGCAGGTCCGGTTTTCCTGAGCGCCGATTGCAACTGGCGAAGTCCGCGAGTCACGCTTCGATCCAAAGCGACGAGGTTCTGCAACTGAGCCATGGGCCCGGCCAGCACACCCGCACAAAGGAAGGGACCAAACTCAATCAAGCGATGGCCCCACGCGAAAAGGAGGTAGCTTGCGGCATAGCTGCTTCCGATCAGCGCGACGAGGGAAAGCATGCCTTTCCATCCGGGCGAGCGAAGGGCCACCCACGTGGAAAGAACGGTGAAAGCCAGAACGAGAAGTACTTGAAAGGCTCCAGTCAGCGGACTGAGTCCGCGGCCCGACAGAATTGTGTCCACGAGATTCGCGTGGATCTCGACGCCTGGCATGGGGATGCGTCCGCTCACTGGTGTGGGTACGCGGTCGCCAAGTTCCGCGGAACCAAAACCGATGAGAACGGCTTTGCCTCCCAATTGCCCGCGCGCTTTCCCCTCCAGCAAGTCCGCTGCGGAGACGGCTGTGAAGGGAGCGGAAAGCGCCGCGGCTTCCATTTGCCCGCGATAGTTGATAGTCAAAAATCGTGGAGTGGCGCTTTCCACGCCCGCTATCTGAGGGCCTGCATTTCTTCCGATGATTGGTATTCGAGTTTCTCCTACGCGCAAATATTGGCCATCATCTTCCAGCGGCGCTCCGCGAGCGACTCGCGCGACTTCCAGCGCAAAGGCCCAGCGCGGGCCTTCTAGCGTCAACTCTTGCACAGGAATGCTGCGGCAAATGCTGTCGGGTCCCAGTACGGCTTGGGCATGACCAATGGCGACAGCGTTCTGGGAAAAAAGTGGCAGAGGTTCCACCCAGAGACGTTCCTGTTGCGAATTGCTAATTTTGCTCACCAAAACTACGTTGCCGGCGGCTTTTAGCGCATCGGCGAACTCCTGGTCGTCGCCGGCGTCCTCGGCTTCAGAAAGTAAAATGTCCAAGCCGATGGCCTTTGGCCGTTCCGCCGCAGCGGCGCGGACGACACGGGCGAGCAAGGAACGCTTCCAGGGCCAGCGTCCGTAGCGGTTCAAGCTGGCGTCATCAATGAGCACCAGGGCCACATCACGAGAGGTAGCCTGCGTTCCGCGCAAGCGAAAATTTAAATCGCTGATGCGGCGGCTGAGTTCTTCTACGGGATAGGTCACGCTAAGGAGCGCAACGAGCGCAAGAAGAATGGCGTTAAGAAACAGCCAGCGCCTGAGTTGGCTCTGATTCTTCCCCGTGCGCGGCTCCTCCGACTGCATCATGGCTCCTTGCCGCCCAGATCAATCGCCAAGCGCTTCGCTTTTTCATAAAGCGTTTTGCGCTCGATGCCTAACTTTCTTGCGGCGAGCGACTTATTGCCCTTGGCTTCGCGCAAGACGCGAAGAATTTCCTGGCGTTCGATTTCCTGTAGCTTGCCACCGAGAGTCGAAGCCGATTCGTCTGTCCCTGGAACGGCTGGGGCCCGCCGGGCCTTTTCCTGCTCGACTTCCTCGGCGGTGATTTCGCCGGTAGCGCTGAAGATCGCCAGACGCTCGATCAAATTTTCGAGCTCCCGCACATTGCCCGGCCAGCTCATCGACGTAAGTACACGCACCGCCTCTTCGCTGATTCTTACCTGGCGCTGATTGCGCTCATTGAAGCGCGTGAGAAAATGATTCACCAACAGGGGAATATCCTCGGAGCGCTCCTCCAGGGAGGGCAGAGCGATGGTCACCACGCTCAAGCGATAATAAAGATCTTCACGAAACTGTCCGGCTCGTATCAGAGCGTTTAGATCCTTGTTGGTCGCGGCAAGGATTCGGACATCCACGGGGACGAAAGTATTCGATCCCAGACGGCGTATCTGTTGCTCCTGCACGACGCGAAGCAACTTTACTTGAAAGCTCGGGCTGGTCTCAGAAATCTCGTCGAGGAACAACGTGCCGCCGTTACTTGCCTCGAAGAGTCCGGCGCGGCTGCTGTCGGCGCCGGTAAATGCGCCTTTCTCGTGACCGAAAAGTTCGCTCTCGAGGATGGTTTCGGGGAACGACCCACAATTAATCGGCGTAAACGGCTTCTGACGCCGCGGACTATGTTCATGGATGGCCCGCGCTACCAACTCTTTGCCAGTACCGCTGGCACCGGTAATCAGAACGCTGGCCGTGCTGGGCGCCACGCGAGCGATGGCGCGGTAGACTTCCAACATCTTGGGGCTTCTGCCCACGATTGCGGACTCGGGGGAAAAAGTCTCTTGTGGAGGCAAGGGGGCCGCTTGACGGCGAGCTTCAGCCCTGCGCACTACAGCCAGGAGCTCATCGATGAGAAGCGGCTTGCTCAAGTATTCGAGCGCTCCTCCGGCGACGGAGCGCGCCACTGTTTCCACGCTGGCGTGCGCGGTCATCATCACGCAGTTGCAATCCGGTTGAAGAGACTTGAGTTTTTCGAGGAATTCCAGACCGTTGGCGTTTCCCAGATAGATGTCGAGCAAGGCAAGCTGGAATGAATCTTGCCGGAGCAGTGGCTCGGCTTCTTCTACGCTGCGCGCCACACGGCACTGATAGCCCTCGGCCGTCAACACGGCATTCAACCATCGGCCAATCGATTCGTCGTCATCCACTACCAAGACCTGGAACTGCTTTTCCATGCCACTCCTGGGCCCTCACTGCGCGCCATCGAAGTTGGGACAGACTTTCGGATCCCTCTCCATCGAAAAACGAAAACCAACTGAGCAAGATCGATCGTTAGCGTAGGAAGGCTCTCGTTTTTCAAGAGCACGCGAATGTCCGAGGACCCCACAAACATTGTAATGGAAACTCAAGAATTTGCTTCGGCTTGCTTCTTGCTTATCGTGCCTAAAGATACGCGACACTGGCCATTGGAAGCATAAAGCGGCAGGCTCACAGGGCTCCCGTGTCAATTCAAACGCATGGGGCGATCCAACACAGGTGTGTTGGGCCTACACAAGGCCCTGCCCTCACCGCATTGAAGCGAAGAGACTTACGGCGCGCGGGTTTGGTAGCCCAAATGCCATATTTGACCTGGGGAAGAGAGATAATGGCCACGAATGCTCCAACACGATACGGCTGGACAAAGTTCGCTCCCGTGCCGGAAGCCAGCGGGGACGGCAGCCCCAGGCCCATTCAGACGGCACTCGTCGCTCTGGGTACCGGCGAAAATGGTGCGCGGCTTGTGACTCCAGGCGCGGATCAGTATTCCGGTCTTGCCTTGCCGAAAGATAAGACCATTACGATATCTGTCATCGCGGGCCCATCGAAGGGCGTGAAGCACCAATTGACGAGACCGCTAGTGAGCATTGGCCGCTCCGGAGCCGGTGCGGACATTCAAATCAACGATCCGAAGGCATCAGGGGTACATTGCGTCATCGGCGTGAAACAAGAAATGATCCGGCTATGTGATCTTGACTCCAAAGACGGCACGTACATCAACGATGAGCGCGTGCAAGCCGCCGGACTTGAGCACTTGTCGGAATTCCGCATCGGGTCGTCGTGGCTCCTGCTCACCATCCTCTCAAAGGAAGACTTTGCAATAAGCTGACGAAGAACAAGCCCCACATCACCACCGCCGCCCATTTCTCCAAGGCCAACCAACCCGTTGTCGGCTTCTACCTCCAACACCGTCGGGACAAAACGCCCCCAGTGGCATCCGTTGGCGTGGCGCAGGGGCGCTTCAAGCGGAACACTTACTGTGGTGGCGCGGAGGTCTTTGATTTTCATACGATCTTTCCATATTCCCGAGAGGACTTTTCTGGGCGTCGTTTAGTTCACGTCTGCGGTGCGGTCTCCCTGGTAATGCATGATGTGGTAGTACGCTTCCCAGCCCGTCCAATAAATCGGTGGCGGCATGGGAGACGACGGATTCTCGAGCTGCTTCGCAAAAATTTGCACGAGTTCGCGAGTGCGGCCAATCCCCGTGAGCCAGTCGCCGCGGTACCAGCCTTTCCATTTGCCATACTCCGCTCCGGCCTCCACTTTGAAGATTTCGTCCAGAGCAGCGAGTGCCCGCTGGGCTTCTTTGCGAGCTTGCACGGTTTCTCCCTTCTCTGCACGCTGAATCGCCTCGGCTATGGATTGAAGAGCGCGATTGCTTTCTCGATCGATGGCAATCATGGCGAGAACGTGAAAGCGATAAAAAGGGCGTCGCGCAGGCCCGACGAGTTGTTCGGCTGCAACGGCCTTTGCCCACAAGGCGTCCCACCTCGGCTGCGCATCACCGCAGCGCTGGATTTCATCCTTTAAGGCTTGTGCCAAATTTGGGCCAGGCTCGGAAAAAGCGCGCGCTGTCGTCCAAGTCGGTGCCTGACCGGGCAGAAAAAAGAGCGGAAAACCCACCATGTACTCCAATAAAAAGCGCCGCGCTTCGGTGTGGTAATACTGATCACCGTAAGGAAGAGCGGGCTCCTCTCCGGGCAGATGCGCGGGAGTGGCAAAATATTGTTTGTAGATTTCGGCGACTGAGGCCGCGGCTTTCGCTCCAAATTCCTTGGACGACCATTGCCGGTAGAACTGGTCGCTGTCTCCCCCAGTTCCGGCACCGTCCCGAGGAAGACCTCTCCACGCGACATTCATCACCGCCTTCATGCTCATAGGAACCGGGCGAATGTCGCTGGTGTTTAAGAGCAGATAGTGAGTCGCTCCTGCCTTAATGTAACGACCGAGTTCGGAATAAATGCGATCGACGGGAACCATTTCGGTGAGTTGATTGGCCCTGAAGTTCATCATCGCGACGTGGCAATAAGCCCCCTGCCCTGCCCTCACCAAACCCTTATCCTGAAGATAGCCATAGCCAGTGTCTGGCCACACCGTTGCCACCTCAGGAGGAATTTTGAGATAGCCCTGCTGCATGAGCCGCGCGCCTTCCATCCATAAACTGGTAATGAATTTTGCGTCGGGACGCAAAGAGCGCACGATTTGCATTTGGTCGTTGATGGCCTTGGTGATCAATTCGCCCAAGGCCTTGTCATTGCCTCTCACGTTCGGATCAAACGCGGCGTAACTGACATCGGAAAGTCCACGCAAGCCGACGGTCCACAACACTTCCTGGTCTGGCGGGTACGCGGCGGCAGCGTCTCTCCAGGCGCGTTCAAGAATTTCGGCGTGGCTCGTGTAAGAGTAAGGAACATCCTTGGGCCAACGCGCCACGTTCAGGCCGAGAGGAATGGCATGATGCTGCGTCAAGATCAAACCGCGCTTCCCTGCCAATTTGATTTGAGGTTCATCGGGAAAAATCCACGTTCCCGGTGTGACCATGTTGCCTTTGAGCCTGAGGATGGTTTCGAAGATCTTGTTCCAGACCTCGAGCGATATTCCTGTGTGGTCTTTGGCCTCGCCAGGCGCCCAGCCCGTCAACAAATCTTCGTCATTAATAAAGAGACCGCGGTATTTGAATACCGGCGCGGGAAATTGTTTGTTCAGAGATGCCGGCAGTTCGATCAGTGTGCGCCGAACGGGCTCATGATCTGTCCAATAATAAAGAGGATCGACGCCCAGGTATTCTTCGGAAAATTGATAAATCGCGTAGATGGTCCCGCGGATGTCGGCGCCTGCCAACAAGACAACCTGACGAAATTGGGGCTTCCCGTCGGAATGAACAATGGAAATCGAAAAGGATTCCGGCTCCTCCAAACCTTGTGGGCGCATGTCTTCAGGAAGTTTGGACTTTTCGCCGATCCAAATCGCCACGGCGCTTGCGTCCTCGGAGCTGCGCACAATCCTGAGTCTCTTCCCAAGCACTTTAGCAAAATCATCTTGCAGGTCTTTGACCGCTTCCTCCACAGGCGTCGGCTCTTCCTGTCCCAATAGAATGGTCGCGGCGGAATCGAGGACAACGATTCCGTTCCGAGTGTTCGTCCCAGATCGAATCTGAGCGTCTGCCAATGCAGGCATTTCGCCTCCAGCGACAAATGCCACCACCACAAACACCCCCCCGCATGCTTTGATAAGCCTCAGTGACCGCGCGGCCGCATTTTTCGGCAATTCCCCTTTGTTACTAACGAGGCGGCCGCCCGCTTGGGATTGCAG
>JAWOLO010000441.1:0-3101 GCA_033853375.1 Terriglobia bacterium | reverse complement strand
CACGAGGAAGTGAAGTTCATGATTGACGCGTTCAATCGCGAAGTGCAGGGCCTCGACGATGTGGAGCTGTGGATCCACACCTGCTGGGGCAATCCCAACATGCAGCGCGTGATGGAGGATACGAGTTACGCCAACTCCATCGAGATTTATCTGGAGCGCTGCCGCGGGGACGTGTGGACGCTGGAGATGAAAGACCGCCACCAGAAAGACCTCGAACTGTTCGCGCCTTTCAAGAACGATCTCAAGAAAAAAATTGCCGTTGGCGCGGTGAGCCATCGCTCACTGCAGGCCGACAGGCCGGAGGATGTGGCCGGGGAAATTCGCAAAGCGCTGAAGTTCATCCCGCCGGAACGGCTAGTCGTTTCCAGCGATTGCGGCTTTGGCCGCCAAGGCTGCAACCGCGAAATCGCGTTCTACAAGGCCAGTGCCATCGCCCAAGGCTGCAACATCGTGCGGCGCGAACTGGGCCTGGCGACTACTTATGTGCCAGCGGCCGATCCCATGCTGCAAATCGATGTGGTCCCCGGCCGCGACGTCAAGTCCGCTGCGCAAGGCGCCGCGTAACTGACTGCGCGGTCAGCAGCTCCCGCCACTCCGATACACGACAGAGTGGCTTGGACCTCGATGCGTTTAACGGCCTGCGCGCTCGATGGAAACAGTTGCGCCAGAAGCACCGATTGGAATTCGCATGGCGTGCTCCTCGCCATTGTTGACGGTTAGCTTCTGCACCAGATGATTTTGTGCGGCTACTCTGTATGTTCCCGCAGGCAGCCCCGCGACGCGAATAAGTACATCGTGACTCGCTGACGCGCGATTTTCTAATGTGAACTTAATGACCGACAATGCGTCGTCAAAGGAAACGGGCTTGTCCTTCGCGAACCCGTCGCGATCCAGGAGAATATGAACTCGCTGGTTGCCTCTCACAATGTGAAACCGCGCGCGCAACCCATCCCTGGGAATCACCCTCGTAACATTTTTCTCGCGAACGACGTCTCCACCGTAAGCAAAAAGTCCGAAAATCGGGTCATCCACAAAGATGGTTGCGGCAGAGCGCAGCGCCCCGCTGTAGCCGAGATCAATTTCGCCGGAATACCACCAGGAGCCACGGCCCATCTCTTTGTTGCCCAGCCATGCCCGCCCCCAAGGCCGCGGTTCAAAGCCACCACCGGCGCCACCATCGTTGTTCTTGCCCGGATACCAGTAACCATAGTTGGATTCCGGGGTTCCTGAGTTCAGCAAAGCCCAGGAGCTCAGATAAGAGGCGTAGCCTAACCGGAGATACGGAAAGGGATCTTGCGCGAAGTACAGGGCATAGTCCGAAACGGCCCAGCCGCCCATTTGCGCCATATAACTGAGCGTGTAGCTGGAAGGGCCGGAGCCACGATAGTCGCTCCCGAGGTAGTAATACGCCGTCTCCAGCCAGCCGCGGCACGCAAGATTCAGTTTCATTTGCTCTTGCAAAAACGATTTCGCATCGTCGTACTTGACGGTGCGGCGGAAATCATCCTCAGGAATTTCTGGGGCGAGAGTTTCACCCGGTTTGAGCACATGATTCATCGCGTATTTGGCAAAAGCGTGGGTGGATTCAAATCCCGTGGAGTCGAAGGGGTACTCGGACCCAAAAAGATAGGGATGGTCGTTGATGAAATGCTTAACCTTCTTTTCCCAAGCCGTTCTCAGCCAATCGGCTTGATCCTTGTGACCCTCATCCTCTAAAGCATCAATCAGCGCCGGAACGATGACCTCGTTGTAAGTGCCCGTTTCATACGCCGACCATTTCACGATTTCCAATGGGACAGTGAAGAAAGCTTTGGCCGTTCCGAAAGCGCGTTCTAGGTAACCCTCCCTGTCCAGATACTTTGTCATGCTCGGGTAAAACTTCGCGAGTTGATACATGTTGTAGTAAAGGAGGATGACGTGCGGGTAGTCGTAGATTCTCCAGACGTGCTTCTTGCCTGTGTTGTCGTCTTTGGGGCTGTCGCGATTCACTCTCCAGTTGGGAATGCCGTAAATCGCGTAAGGATAAGGTTCTTTGTCGGTTTGCTGCAAACCACCCCAAACGAAATTCTTGATGTAGCTTTCCACGGCGTCGATTTCCGACTGCACGGGGAAATAAATGTTTTTGCCCGCCACGTAGGGCGCCTTTCCAAGCGCCGGATCGTCCGATGCGACCGCGTAGGACTGCAGGTTATCCAAGTCGTCAGGGCTGCGCAGGATTTCGTGCTTCATGTCCCATTGGGAAAACACAGTGTTGTACCACTTGGACGGATCGTGAACCTGCTCGTGCGTCACCAGAAAGGCCGCACGTTTTTTGAAAAGCGTCTCGAGCGGCTCGGTGACAAAGAATTCCAGCGAAAGATATTTCCCATCTCCGTATTCCACTTTCAGCAGATTCTCGCCCAGCCGGGAAAACCGCACCTTGTAGACATGGAGGTCCTTGCCGCGTTCACTGAGGTATTCGACTCTTGTTGCATCCGGGTGCTCTGGCACGACAGCCTTGATGGCGTTGCGTGTGCGGAGCGAAAACATCGCGGCTAAGTCTGTGGGGATCGTCATCCCGGGAACCACGTTGATATCGAACAGGCCTTCTTCGTAGAGAACATCCCGCACCGCGTTGTAATTTTCAGCCCAGCGAAAACGAAACTGAAACATTGCCGAGTCTCCCGGCTGACCGCTGGCTTTAAGAATCAGTTTCGTGTTTGGCAGCCGCCAGGTGCCTTCCTTCACACGCAGCTCCTCACCGCTCGCTTCGGAATATATGTAATACGCAACGCCTCGCCCAAAGCCTTGGGGCTCGAAGTACTCCAAATGAGAACGGCCCGCCGGCGTCATCACGAGATAAGGGCCTTCCGTGTTCGTGCGCATCCAAAAGAGAAAAGAGCCATTGCCGGCGATGAGCCAATGGGGGATGAGCCGCTTGGTGTACGTTTCGGTCTTGTCCCACACATACTGCGTGTTGAAGGGGAGAGGCAGTGCGAGGTCGCCGACTTCAAGTTCCGCGGCGGACATATTCTTCAGGGAAATTGTCCACAGTAGAGCGTTTTCTTCGAGCTGGAAGCCTTCTTGGGCCTGCAGATCATGGATGGGTGTGACCTGTCTGC
>JAWOLO010000440.1:0-10151 GCA_033853375.1 Terriglobia bacterium | reverse complement strand
CTGTAAGCTTGCCGTGGTCATATTCGATTTGCCCATTGACGATCGTAAAGTCGATGCCTTCCGACAACTGATCTGGCTTCACAAATGTAGCGTGATCAATGATGGTCGCCGGATCGAAAATCGCAATGTCTGCGAAGTAACCAGGTTTCAATAGGCCGCGGCCTTCAAGATGTTCGCGCTGGGCGGGAAGGGAAGTAATTTTGCGAATGGCTGCTTCCAGAGGCAGAAGATGCTCATCGCGGACATAATGCCCCAGAAAACGCGGCATAGAGCCGAAAGTGCGCGGGTGCGCGTGTGCTTCGTATGTCGGCCCGTCGAGCGACATTTCATTGGCATCCAGGCCGATGCTCGTCCAAGACTGGCTGAGGCCGGTGCGCAAATCTTCTTCGCTGGCCATAAAATAAATCGCGCCGGTTTGCGCGGAATCGGCGAGAACGAAATCCATCAATGAATCTTCCGGTGTTTTCTTCCACACTTTGGCCACATCTTCGACCGTCTTTCCTTCAAATTGCTTGAGCTCCTGCTTTTCAACTGAAGAAATAAGAACACCGCTCCCGCCGCCACAATCGTAAAAAAGATTTTCCCAGTCGGGATGATCAGTTGCGAGCTCCTTCTTGATGCGCGTGCGGACGGCGGGATCTTTCAAGCGTTCCAGCAGCTTCTGTGGGCCGCCATCGGCCACCCAAGGCGGAAGCGCCGAAGCAAGTGCTGTGGCGCCAGCGGTGTAGGGATACATGTCGGCGGCGATATCGAGGCCTGAATCACGAGCATTCTGAATCGCAGCAGCAACATTCTTCATGCTGCCCCAGCGCGATTTGCCGCTTACTTTCAGGTGAAAGACCTCCACAGGAAGATTCGCCTCGCGTCCGATTCGAATCGCTTCGGCAAGGGCCTGCATTTCCGAAGCGCCTTCACTGCGCATGTGTGTGGCGTAAAGCCCGCCGTATTTGGAAGCGACCTGCGCGAGGGCAATCAACTCATCAGTTTTCGCGTAGATGTTCGGCGGATAAATTAATGCGCTCGAAACACCAAGCGCGCCGTCCTTCATGGCTTGTTCGATGAGCGTTTTCATTTCTTCTAATTCGGCGGGTGTGGGGGCGCGGTCATCGTCGCCAATGACCGCTTCGCGGACCTGGGCTGACCCGACGTAAGTTCCGATGTTGAGGGGCGTGCCTTGTTTTTCCAGCCGTTTGAAGTAACCGTCGAGGGAAGTCCAGTCGACAGAGAGCTTGTAGTGATCCAGGAACGGCTTCATCGGCGCAATCGTTTTTTCATTTTGAGGTGCGATGGAGCCACCTTCACCGGTAATTTCGGTCGTAATTCCTTGAGACAGTTTGCTGAGCGACCGGTTGTCCAGCAGAAGAGAAACTTCTGATTGCCCGAGCATGTCAATGAATCCCGGCGCGACGATGCGTCCTTGCGCATCGATTTCGTGTTTCGCATGCGCATCGTGCAAGTCGCCGACCGCCGCGATGCGATCGCCACTGACCGCAACATCGCCCGCAAACCAAGGATTGCCCGTGCCGTCAATGATGTGTCCATTGCGGATGAGTAGATCGTAAGTTTCAGCGGTGCTCGCAACGCCACCGAGGTCGGCGTCATAGGCCGCGCCAGCAATTTCGCCGAGAGCTTCCCCCGCTACGGTCTGTGCAGCTTCCATGTCCGGCGGAAGCGTGACGTGATTCACGTACGCCGCGATGGCCAGCTTCTTGCCGTCTTTCGTCATCACGTAGCCGACAAGGCCTTTGCCGTTGAGCATCAACTTGGTGTTGAGCTTGTCTTCGGATCCGAACGTGCCCGTTTTTGCAAATACGTGACCCGCGGCTGGCGAATTCACCTGAATTTTTGCCAGCGTGCCGTCTTTGCCCAGCACGGGAAGCGCCTTGAAAAACACTTGGTAATCCGGCCGCGTTGTCCAGTACGCGAGGTAATGCACCATGAAATCCGGGCTGAAGAGGTCGGCCCAGTCGCCGCCCGCGCCGTCGCCTTGGCCAGCACCAGATAGATCGAGGTTCGCGGATTGCAAAAACTCATGTTCGATGTGGAATCCTGCGTCCAGCGGATTCTTCAGATCCTTCGCGACCAGCGCGCCGAGAAGATACGGCCCCATTCCCGCATGAAGATTTTGGCTGACCTTCAGGGTGACTTTGAGCTCCTCTGAGAGTGGAGGAGAAACGTGTTCCGCGACTTCATTCTCCGCCGTGTAAAAGTGCGTGAAGGGATTAAAGTCCGTGGGCACGGAGCCCGACGGAGACTTGATCTCCACGCCTGCGCCGGCGAGCGCTTCACGAAAAACGGTTTCTGCAAACTTTGTAGGTGAGGGCACTGCGACAGTCGCCGGTTGCGGCGCGAGACCAACAGGGAGGCTTCCCGTAAGCGTTACTGTGACAGAACCGTCCGGATTGGTCGTGAAATCTGGTGAATCGAACGAAGGCTTGGTTCCGGCCGCGGAAGTGGTCAGATGATTCACAAATTTCACGTAAGAAGTCTGCGGCGAGGTTGTGACCGTCAGTGGATCACCTTCTTTTTTGCCCGGCGTCGCGAGGAGATCGATCACGTTGTCATTGATCATGATGGAGGACATGACCACGTTCGTGCCGCCTTCACGAGGCCCATCAGGGAAAAGACTCGTGTCAATCAGCACGCGGCCCTGAAGTTTGTGAATGCCTTTGGCGGCGACGTCTTTCGCAAGCTGCTTGATCACTATCAGAGGATCGCCAGGCAGCGCCGGACCTCCATAGGAATGGTCTTCGTCCACAAAAGCGAGCGTGCCGTCCGGCTGGATGCGGTTCGAAAGATTAGGATCGCCGCTGGCCACAAGAATCAGGTCGCCTTTCAGCGTACCGTGTTTGTCGACGGAGCCGATGCGGTACACACGCGTATAAAAGCGATATTCCGCGCCAAGTTTGGCAAGGACCGTGCCCTCGGTTAGCGTCTTCGTGGTGGAGGCGGGAACAAAAAGCTTGTCGCCATTCAGAGCGTAGATGACCTTGCCAGTGTCGAGCGAGTAGAACTCGATGCCGAAGTTGGCGTGCGCGAATTCCGGGCGGCTGGTGATTTTCTGGATCCGTTGCGCGAGCGAGTTATCCGATTGCGCGCGAGCCGGGTCAGTGTGAACCGCAAAGCAGAGCAATACGAACGCTGCGAACGTGCTGAGCAGACCCCGTGTTTTGTTTTTCAAAGAGCGTCCTCCATCTTTGTAGGGTCGCGCTTAGCCTGCCCGCGCAGGCACGCGCGTCCCAGTTATGTCAGAGACCAAAGCTGCAGACCACTGGCCCTTAATGCGTCCCAGCATCCACATCTAACCCCAACTTTTCGAACGAAATATTCAGGATTGGATATTCCTTCCAATCTTTGTAGTCGAAATGCCACCACTCGGCTTCATACACAGTGAAGCCTTCGGACTCCATTGCCTTTCGAAGCAAATCGCGATGCCAACGCTGCAGCGAAGTGCCTCCAGGATAGTCGGGATAGGATCTCGGCGACATTTCATCATAGGTGCCTGGCATTTCGACAGGCTTTCCGGGCGCTAGATCGTATAGCGTGAGGTCGACCGCACAGCCTCGATTGTGCCGCGACCCTTGCGCGGGATCGGCCACGAAGATTTTTCCTTCGGGCGGCGTGGCGTCCCAAAAGATTTTCGTCACGTACCACGGCCGGTAGGCATCGTGAATTAACAGGCCGTAGCCGAGGGGCTTGAGCTTTTGTAGTACGCGAAGAAGCGCCTCCGCAGCGGAACGTTGAAGAAATGCGCGCGCCTGAGAATACACAGGAACCCCAAGAAAATCGTTGGATGTCGCATAACGAATGTCGAGATGAATTGACGAATCGAGAGGCGCCAGTTCCACGAGATCAGTCTTGCGAAAATTACCAGTTTCTTTCGGCGGTGTTGTAGCAAGGGCCTCGACGCGCAGTTCAGGAACGGGGCGTACAGGTGTGATGTGATAGGAGCGTGACGGATCCGAGCCAGGGTCGGTGCGACGATAACAAAAATTAAGGTAACAAAAGGAGACGATGTTATCCGTCTCATCGCGCACGATATCGTGACCAAATTGTTTCTTGCTCTCGGCCGGAAGAAAAACAGTTCCGTCCTCAACCAAAACCTTCTGGTTCTTCCCTTGATCGTCACGCAAGATCAACTGTCCGCCTTGCTCGAGTAAAACGAAGGAGCGCTTCGAGTCTTCACCGAGATAAATGCCGACAAGCTGTTTCCACTCAGGAGACACGTCGCGAGGTTTGGGGCCAGGCAGGATGCCATTCGGAGATTGCGCGAGAGCGGCGCCACCGGAAGGAGCAAGAACCATCAGCGCTAGAAGGGAAAAAGTTCTCAATGATGGTCGCAGTTCTGCCGTCACTTTAGAGCATCCTTTTCATTTGCACAGAAATTCACTGCGTGCACGCATCATGTCGTCGCAGCAAGGGCGGAAAAATGCGCGAACGCCTTACGGATTGTACCAGCGGAATCCTTTGCGCTGTTCTTCGGCAATTTCTTTAACGATGGCGAGCGTTTGCGAGCGGTGGTATTGCCCCACGGCGGCGAGCAGGGAATTGAGCAGCGCGATCGGTGCAACATAGGACGCGCCGAAGGAAGTTGTTTCGACGGATGCCAGGAAAATTTCATTGCATTCGCGCGCCAGGGGAGAAAGATAAGTGTCCGCAATGCCCACGCAATATGCGCCATTCGCGCGCGCTTGCTCCGCCCCTTCGACTGTTTGCCGTAACCCGCGGCGAAAGCTAATGGCAATCACGACGTCCTGCTTATTCACGGAGCGCACCAAGTGCAAAATCCTTCCCGCCGACGTAGCCGCAAAAATGGGCAGTCCCAGCAAGCTGATTTGATATTCCAGATAACCGGCGAGGTGGATTGCCAGATCGGCCGCGAGCACGACGATGCGGCGCGCTTCGTGAAACCGTTTCGCGAGCGCCACCAGCCGCTGGGCATCCAGGCTGTTCTTGAGTCCATGAAGGTTTTTTAAATCCTGTTCGAGCGATTCGACCACATGAGCCGGCACGCTCGGGTCGCGTCCCCCCGACTGCATCGTGTCGAGCGAAGTGGCGAACGCTAGAGAAAGCTCATGGAGATGCCGCTGAAACTCGCGGTAGCTGCCGAAACCCAACCCGCGAACGATACGCACGACGGTCGCTGGGTCAGTCCTTAAGCGCTTGGCCATCGCGCGCACGCTGAGCAACACGTATTCGCGTGGATGCTCGAGAATCGGCCGGATAATTTCCTGCCGCTTGACGCTGAGCTGCTCGATGCGCTCGCCAAGGTGAATCGAATTCGATGAGGACGGACCACTCTTGCGTTTCATCACGCGAGAGGATTGCTTAAATCGCACCCTGTGTCAACCAGTTGCTCTCCCTCAGCGAGGAACATTGGCAGAATTGTCAAAATGCTACTTTTTGGTGGCGGCGGCTTTGATTTCCAGCCCCGGCGCGACCACCGGCTGAAGGAACGGCATCATGGCGCGCAGCTTGGGACCGAGTTGCTCGATGGGATGCTGCTGCTCGCTCTTACGCTTCGCCAAAAAGTTGGGGCAGCCTTTTTCATTCTCTTCAATCCATTTTTTGGCGAAGCTGCCATCACGAATTTCCGCAAGGATTTTCTTCATTTCTTCGCGCGTTTGTTTCGTCACAATGCGCGGTCCTGAGGCGTAATCGCCTTGCTCGGCGGTATCACTAACGGAGTAGCGCATGTAGCTGAGCCCGCCTCGGTAAATCAGGTCGACAATCAGCTTCAGTTCGTGCAGGCATTCGAAGTACGCTACTTCCGGCTGATAGCCTGCCGCGACGAGCGTCTCGAAGCCCGCTTTAATTAATTCACTGACGCCGCCGCAAAGTACGGCCTGCTCGCCAAAAAGATCCGTCTCCGTTTCCTCGGTGAAGGTGGTCTCCAAAACACCCGCGCGCGTACAACCGAGTCCTTTGGCATAAGAAAGCGCGAGCGCTTTGGCGCCGCCGCTGGCATCCTGTTCCACAGCGAGCAGCGCCGGTGTGCCACCACCCTCGGTGAATACTTCCCGGACGCGATGCCCGGGTGCCTTGGGAGCGATCATGGAAACGTCGACAGTTTTTGGCGGTTTGATCGTGCCAAAGCGAATGTTGAAGCCATGTGCGAACATGAGCGTCTTGCCGGGCTTAAGATTTGGCTCGATGTCGTCACGATAGAGCTTCGGCTGCTTCGTGTCTGGCGCAAGAATCATGATCACGTCGCCCCAAGCCGCCGCTTGTGCGGGTGTGCTGACCGTCAACCCTTCCTTTTCGGCTCTGGCGCGCGAGGCGCTGGTTTCCGGCAAGCCAACGCGGACTTGGACGCCGCTGTCGCGCAGATTAAGCGAATGCGCATGGCCCTGCGAGCCGTAGCCAATGATAGCCACCTTTTTCGCTTGGATGAGCGCAAGATCCGCCGAGTCGTCGTAGTAGAGATTCGCCATGGTGTCCTCTCGTTTTGTTAGTCACTGGCCGACGCGCGGCGCAATGTGTAATTCAGGTGCGTTGGTCTTTCAGGCAAGTCTGAACTCCATCGAACTTGTGAAACTTTTTCCTGCGGAGCTGAGGCTTCTACTTCCTGCTCGAACCCGCAGGTTCAAGCGCGGTGCTTTCGGTCTCCGACAACGGTGGCTGCAGCAGATCGCTGCCACGCGTCATGGCAATGCGTCCGGTCCGCGCCATCTCCAGCACGCCAAAGGGCCGAAGCACTTCGAGCAAGCCGTCGATTTTATCCACCGTTCCCGAAACTTCGATAATCAGCGATTCGGGAGCGACGTCCACCACGCGCGCGCGAAAAACTTTGATCAATTCCATCAAATGCGGCCGGTTCTGCTGGTCAGCCGCAACTTTAATCAACGCCAGGTCACGTTCGAGAAGGGCGCGATTGGAAATGTTTTCGGCCAGCAGCACGTCTACGAGTTTCTCGAGGCTCGCTTCCAAGCGGTGCGCGCCGCGTTCATCCGTATGTGCCACGACGGTCATACGCGCGATTTCTTCGTTTTCCGTCGGTCCGACGGTGAGCGAATCGATGTTGATCGCCAGGCGCCGCGCGAGTGAGGCAACGCGATTCAGCACGCCGGGCTTATTCTCGACGTAGGCAACGAGTGTTTGCATGTGTTTCTCTTTCCTTCCTCACGTGTCCGAAGCGGTTTCGACCAACGGGTTATGCGGGCGGCGGATCATATCGTGCAGCGAAGCGCCTGCGGGAACCATGGGGTACACGGAATCTTCTTGCTCGACCCGAAAATCGAGCAGAACGGTTTCCGCAGCATCTCTGGCAGCGCGAATTCCAGGAGACACTTCCGCGCGCGTGGTAATGCGCTCGGCTCGGATGCCGAACGCGTTTGCCAGCGCCACAAAATCCGGCGCCACCAGCGGGGTGGCCACGTAGCGCTTGGCATAAAAAAATTCCTGCCACTGCCGCACCATGCCAAGGTAGCCGTTATTGATGATGGCGATCTTCAAATTGATTTTTTCTTGGACGATGGTGGCAAGTTCGCTCATGGTCATCTGGAATCCGCCATCGCCGACCACGACCCATACTTCCGAATCCGGTTTCGCGAATTTTGCACCGATGCCCGCGGGGAGCGCAAATCCCATAGTGCCGAGCCCGCCCGAAGTAATCAGCGTGCGCGGACGGTTGTGGTGGTAATACTGAGCTTCCCACATCTGGTGCTGGCCTACATCGGTGACCACGATGGCCTCTCCGTGCGTTTCCTTCCAAAGATCGTTGATGACGTGCGCGGCGTAAAGATGGCCCGTGTCCGGCAGGCTTTGAATGTCGCGCACGGCGGAGTCGCCCTTTAGTTCATTGATATGGCGAATCCACGCGCTGTGATCGCGCGTTTGGATATGAGGCGTAAGATTCTCGAGCGCTTCACGCGCATCGCCCACTAGGGCCGCATCCACCTTCACGTTCTTATTGATTTCCGCGCGGTCAATCTCAATGTGAATCTTCCGCGCGTTCTTCGCGTAGGTGCGCAGGTCGCCAGTGACGCGGTCATCGAAGCGCATACCCACAGCGATCAGCAAATCGGCTTCTTGGATTGCATGATTCACCCAAGCTTCGCCGTGCATGCCCATCATCCCAAGATTGAGTGGATCCTTGGCGGGAAAACATCCGATGCCGAGCAACGTCATTGCCACCGGGTAGTTGCCCGCGCGAATGAATTGTTCGAAGGCGGGCATCGCTCCCGAAACCATGATTCCGTGGCCCGCGAGAACCACGGGACGCTTGGCAGTGTTGAGCAATTCCACTGCGCGATCGAACTCGGCTTGGTCGTGATTGTTGCGGATGCGTTTAGGCGGCAGGTTCGGCGCGCACGCGTTCCAGTCAAATTCAGCCGTGGCTTGTTGCGCGTCCTTCGTGATGTCCACCAGCACTGGACCGGGGCGCCCGCTCTTGGCGATGACAAACGCTTCGCGAATCGTGCGGGCAACGTCCTCCGCGCGCGTCACCACAACGTTGTGTTTGGTGATCGGCATAGTGATGCCGGTGATATCGATCTCCTGAAACGCGTCGGAGCCGAGAACTTTGCTGCTCACCTGGCCCGTGACGCAGACTACCGGCGAAGAATCCAGCATCGCCGTGGCGATGCCTGTCACCATGTTCGTTGCGCCTGGACCCGACGTGGCCATCGCTACGCCCACGCCGCCGCTCGCTCGCGCGTAGCCGTCCGCCATATGTGTCGCGCCTTGCTCGTGGCGCACCAGGACGTGATGCAATTTCGATTTGCCGAGCGCGTCGTAAACCGGAAGGATCGCGCCCCCGGGATAGCCGAAGATTTCGTGCACACCGAGACGCGTGAGCGCATCGCAAAGAATTTCCGCACCGGTTAGCTTCATACCGACCGCACATTCTGAAGAGGCTGAGCCGATGCCGCAAAAGAAACGGGAGGCGTTGTGACTGCGCCGAGCGAAGGGGAAGAGACCAGTAGCGCATACTTGGCCATTACGCCGTTTGTGAATCGCAGGGCTGGAGGCTTCCACGAAGCCAGACGCTGCTGGATTTCCGCCCCCGTTAGCCCGACGTTCAACTGGCGTTTGGGAATGTCGAAAGTGATTATGTCTCCGTCGGCAACTGCCGCAATCGGGCCGCCGTTCGCTGCTTCCGGTGCAACGTGTCCCGCCATCAAGCCGTGAGTGGCGCCTGAAAAGCGGCCGTCCGTTAACAGCGCCACGGAATCGCCTAATCCTTCGCCGACAAGCGCAGCAGTGACCGCAAGCATTTCGCGCATGCCGGGTCCGCCTTTCGGCCCTTCGTACCGGATCACCACCACGTCGCCCGCTTTAATCGCGCCTTTCTCTACTGCAGCGAACGCAGCCTCTTCACTATCAAACACGCGCGCGGGCCCGCTGAACTTCTGCAGATTGTGTCCGGCCACCTTAATGACGCAGCCTTCCGGGGCGAGGTTTCCTTTCAAGATGACCAAGCCGCCTGTAGGCTTGAGCGGCGCATTGAGTTTGCGAACCACTTCCTGTCCCGGCGTTTCTTTCGCTGCGTTGGCTTCTTCACCGAGCGTGCGGCCGGTGACCGTAAAACATCCGCCGTGCAGGAATCCGCCTTCCAGCATGCGCTTCGCAACCAGCGCGGTTCCACCTGCCGCATAGAGATCAGTGGCAACAAATCGCCCTCCGGGTTTTAGATCGGCAAGAATCGGAACGCGCGAACTGATGCGGTCGAAATCGTCGATCGAAAGGGGAATTTTTGCTTCGCTGGCAATCGCCAGCAAATGTAAAACGGAATTCGTAGAACCACCTGTGGCCGCTACGCCCGCGATGGCATTTTCGATGGCCGATTTCGTAAGGATCTTCGCGGGCGTCACGCTTTTGCGAAGAAGGTCCATCACCAACTCGCCCGCGCGCTGGCCTGCCGCCGCCTTTGCCGGATCCGTGGCGGGAACGCTGGAAAGCCCCATCGGAGCAATGCCCAGGAATTCGCAGACCAGCGCCATGGTGTTCGCAGTGAATTGCCCCCCACAAGCGCCCGCTCCCGGGCATGCGGAGGTTTCCAGCATCTTGAGTTGTGCGTCGCTCATGCTGCCCCGCGCATGCGCGCCAATGGCTTCGTAAACATCCTGTATGGTGACCGCATGCCCTTCAAATTTTCCAGGCGCGATGGAGCCGCCATACAAAACAAGGCCGGGAATATTCAGCCGCGC
>JAWOLO010000439.1:0-4465 GCA_033853375.1 Terriglobia bacterium | reverse complement strand
CGCGTAATAGCCAGGCTGAATGTTGTGGCTGCCCGTCAGACCACTGACCGTCATACCGGGACACGTCGCGGTATCCAGGCTTCCATCCGGAAGTGTTTGGCACTGATACGTAATCACGCCGTCTTGCAGCGCCGCGCTCGGCACGACACGCACCACGCTCTGTGCCTCGCGCTGGCGGCCGCCTTGATAGTTAGCAAAGAAGAAAAGCCGGTCTTTCTTGAAAGGTCCGCCTATAGAACCTCCAAAGATGTTGCGTATCAGCTTCGGCGGCGTATTGGGCGCGCCGCTTTGTAACTGAGCGAGCTTTATGAAGTAATCGTTGGCGCTCGTAAAGGTGTTGCGATGCAATTCGAACAACGAGCCATGAAAGTCGTTCGTACCGCTCTTGGTCACCAAGGCGACTTGTGCACCTGACGAGCGCCCTTCGTCCGCATTATAGTTGCTGGTAGTTACGCGAAATTCCTGCACGGAATCCTGTGTAATCGGCAAGACGGATTGAAATGCGTATCCTTTGGTGTCCGTATTAACGTCCACCCCGTCCAGCGTGATGTTGCTCTGGTCGCTGTGCGCCCCATTGACGGCCCCATTGCGGGTATCGGTATCTTTATTAAAGTCAGGGCGATTGCCTGTGTAGGTCACTCCAGCCTGTAACGAAAGCAGTTCCGGCACATTGCCCGCTTCGAGCGGAAGTTGTTTCACTTGATTTTCGTCGAAGGCAATTCCTAATGACGCATCTGTCGTGTTCAACGCAACGGTTTGTGCGGATACTTCAACAGTTTGAATAGTAGCCCCGACTTCCAATCTCACGTTAGCCGTGCCAGGTGTATTCACGAGCAGTTGAAGATTAGTTTGCTCGTACTTCCGGAAGTTCGTCATTTCTACCGTCAAAACGTATGTGCCGGGCGGCAGAGAGAGAAACTCGTATTCACCGGTAGCCCCGGTGGTGGACTCGCGGCTTAACCCTAGTCCCTGATTACTTATGGTTACTTTAGCGCCTACGATTGCGGCACCGGTCTTGTCCGTTACCGTGCCGTGCAGGGATGTCGTGCCCGTCTGCGCCCAACCATACGTTGCCCCCAGAAGAAGGGCGACGAATGAAATGAGGAGATTACGCTTCAGGGAAGACCGCTTCATAGACTGCTCCTTTCGCGCACCATGATTGAAAATGGAACCAGGGCAGGCGGAAGATGCCGGGAAATGCAAACGCACATCAGCCTGCTGCTGACCACGACCCCGCACACAGCTTGGAAGGATCTCGGGCAACCTTCCCCGCCACTCAATTCACAATTATTGGTATAGCTTTTAGGACAGGATGAGGGTTTCTGTCAAGGAAAGTTCTTCTAAATTCTTTATCAAATCGGTTTAATTGGACCCGTAAATGATGCAAGCGTTTCGAGAGTACTAGTGCTGTTGCGAGTTGCTGCCCTTATTTCTAGAGAGGAAATTCAGAGCTGCATCCAAGACAGCGTCCTGAACTATAAGCGAAAACGCGGGAAAAGGGCTCGAGTTGTTTTAAGGCAGTTGCAACAGTTTTGCTTCCGTAACGGCGGGAATCGCCCGAATGGGATCCAAAATTGAGGCGGGCACGGGGCCGTCTATGTGCACGAGCGCAGCCGCTTCGGCTCCGCGGACGGATTTTCTTCCCAAGGCAAACGTCGCGATGTTCACGCCCAATTTTCCCAGCGTGGTGCCCACTTGTCCGATTACGCCGGGCTCGTCGCGGTTCCGCAAGTAAAGAATGGTGCCCTCGAGCTGCGCCTCCAGAGGAATGCCTTCCAGCATTAACAGCCGCGGTGAGCCATCATGCAAAACGGTGCCCTCGGCGGTAAAGCCGCAAGCAGATCCGGTCTTCTCCGGCAGCACACAGACTTCCAGTGTATTCGGAAAACCGCGCTCGCGCCTTCGCGTTTCTTCTTCTACACTCAAGCCGCGCGCCGCAGCCACGGCCGGCGCATTCACCAAGTTGACTTTCTGATCCAACACCGCGTTCAACACGCCCGCAAGCACGGCGCTGCGAAGCAGGTGCGTGCCGACTTCCGCGACTTCGCCGGCGTAGCGAATCCGAATGCGCGCGGGCCGCGAAGGCGCCGCTTGCGATACCAATGACCCGAGCCGCTCCGCCAATTCCAGATACGGCCGCACGCGGCGGTATTGATCGGCGGACAGCGCCGGGAGATTCACAGCGTTTCGAATGATTCCTTCGGCCAGGTAATCCTTGATTTGCACTGCCACTTGCGTGCCGACCTCTTCTTGTGCTTCCGCCGTCGAACCTGCCACGTGCGGCGTGGCGATCACGTTCGGCAACCCTACGAGCGGAGAATTCTTCGGAGGCTCCTCCGAGAACACGTCCACCGCCGCGCCAGCAAGCTTGCCGCATTTCAGTGCCTCGGCGAGCGCCGCCTCGTCCACAAGTTCTCCGCGTGCAGTATTGATGAGGCGCGCGCCTTTCTTCATTTTGTGGATATTGGCGGCACTGATGAGATTTTGTGTCGCCGGGCTCAGCGCCGTGTGCAAAGAAACAAAATCGCTTTCCGCTAGCAATTGCTCGAGTGGCACGAGTTCGACGGACATTTCGCGCGCCGCAGCTTCGCTGATGAACGGGTCGTAGGCCAGCACGCGCATGTCAAAGGCTTCCGCGCGCACGGCCACTTCGCTGCCGATCCTTCCAAGCCCGACTAAGCCGAGCGTTTTCCCGCGCACCTCGGTTCCCCCCGCCGAAGATTTTTCCCAGCGTCCTTCGTGGATCGCCTTGTCCAGTCGCGGCACCTGCCTCGCCAGCGACAGCAGCAATGCAAAAGTGTGTTCTGCGACGCTCACGGCGTTTCCGCCGGGCGTGCTCATCACCAGCACGCCGCGCTTCGTGGCCGCTTCCAAATCAATATTGTCCACGCCCACACCGGCGCGGCCTACCGCACGCAGTTTTGAAGCCTTCGAAAGCAAATCCGCAGTGACTTTCGTGGCGCTGCGCACGATCAATGCATCCGCGTCGGCAATTTCGTCGCCGAGTGTTTCTTTTGTGGTCAGAACAATGTTCCAGCCCGGCTGCTCCTTCAGCAGCTTTACCCCACGTTCACTGATCTTGTCTGCGACGATAACTTTCATCCCGCCTCTTGGTGGTACACACGCTCCCGCAAATTCGCCGCAAACAAATGCGAAATTGCCGTGGACGGTGTAAAACATCAAAAGTAGCGAGTCCTCTCGGCCCTGTCAATTCGGGACAAACCATTAGAAAATCACAAATTGTGCCGGAAGAACGCACAGTGTCTCTGCTATATTGAATGGCTTAAGGAGCAGGCGATGACGCTTGCAGAGAAGATTCAGAACGATCTGGTCGAGGCCATGCGCGCCAAAGACGGATTGCGCCTCAGCGTGCTTCGCGGAATCAAATCGGCCATCAAGCTGAAAGAAGTAGAAAAGATAAGAACACTGGACGAAGCCGAGACGATTCAGATTTTGCAAACGTTGGTGAAGCAGCGCAAGGAGTCTATCGAGCAATTTACCAAAGGCAATCGCCCGGAACTTGCCGCCAGAGAAACGAAAGAGCTCGGCATCATCGAGTCGTATTTGCCTGCGGGAGCGAGCGAAGCCGAAATGGACGCGGCTATCAGCAAAGCGATTGCCGAAACCGGCGCAACTTCCATGAAGCAAATGGGCGCAGTGGTAAAAGCTGCCAAGGCCGCATTGCAAGGCAAGACGGTCGACGGCAAAATCTTGAGCGATCGCGTGCGCGAGCGCCTTTCCAAACTCGGCTAAGAATCACCTGAGCTACACGCATATACAGGAGCAGGACCTATGCAGGAAGGGCTGCCCTCACCTGACCTGAATTCCCGTGCCCTCGCGGTTTTGCGGATCGGCGTGGGCGTTCTGTTTCTCATCTTCGGCGAATACAAAGTCTTCGGCACGCAATTCACGCTTCACGGCGGATTCCAGTATTGGATCAACCGGTTCCTCGAGGGAGGAGCTTATCCGTTCATGGTGCCGGTGCTGCGTGGATTTGTCCTCGCGCACGCCACGCCCATTGCCTTTCTCGTTGCTTATGCAGAACTCGCCATCGGCATCGCGCTCATCTTCGGCATCCTGGTGCGGCCAGCCAGCGTCGGCGCCATCATTTACATGTTTACACTGCTCTTCTCTTCAGATTATCCCGGCGCCGGGTCGCCCTTCTGGCATTACTTCGGCGCCAGCCTGAGTCACTCCGTGTTCATTCTCTGCTTTGTTGCCCTCTTGATTGGCCGCGCGGACACGGCTTGGTCGGTTAAGACTTTGCGAGGCGGTCGCTTGCCTCAAGTTTGAGAAACGTTTCACTGCCCCACGGGCTTCAGAACCGCCGTATTTCGCTCGTCATCGGCGATGGCACGATAGAGCTTCTTTAGATCCTCCACCTTGCTGACCGGGACACTCAGCTCTCTCACTTCAAACGTGCGTGTGTATTTCAGAGCATTGCCATTCACCTCCGTTTTGCTGT
>JAWOLO010000438.1:0-14132 GCA_033853375.1 Terriglobia bacterium | reverse complement strand
GGCGGGTGGCACATTCAATTCTCGGTAGTTCCTTCGGGCAACGAGGATCGATGAGAGGGCAAGAGTCTCGCAAGTCATCCCAATTGGGGAAACGAGGGTGCCCCACCCTTTGCGTTTCTGTTTTTCTGCAAAGGGTGGGAAATTCTTCTCTCTTTTGAAACATGACACGCTGAATCGGTTGCAACACTGACGCTTCCTGCCGATCTATGTTTTCGTTCTGGTGCTCAGCTTCTCGCGCATGCTCTTACATCGAGTTCACTTCTTTCAATGAAGCTGCCCACGTTGATGCGCTGCCGCCTGTCGTAAAGAATTTCGCGCGTCCAACATGAAGCAGATCCGCCTCAGCCCCGGAGAACTCCATCCCTGGTTCGTGGACTTCGCCGCGCATTACGGCTTCGCCATCAAGACCTATCGCGTGCGGCTAAGTTTCGCCTCCATCAATCGCGGCGACGCGCTCGCACCTTGCGTCTAGGGCCAGAATCCACGCCTCGGAGCAATTCGCTAAGAGAAATTCCGAAGCCTTGCGATATTTTGTGCAGCGTTTTCAACGAAGGAACGCGCTTTCTCTGCTCGATCCAGCCAACTGCAACCCGATGCAATCCCGAGTGGTCTGCGAAAGCCTCTCGAAAAAAGCTTGGGTGAAATGGAGAGCAAGGGACCAGCGGTTTTTGGTAACACTTGGCAACAATTGACTCACGGAGCGGCTGGTAACACCTTGTTCCGGTGAGGCTTAGAAATTTGGGATGCAATTCGATTCCCATCGCCCGCTCATAGAACCAGTGGGTTAGAGTCTTCCCAAAATCAAATCCTTGGAAATCTCCGGAACTCGACGCGAGAATTCTCTTCATTATTGAAAATGACTACACCATCCCTCCCAGGAGGAGCAGTTGACGTTCCTCGCCGGTCTCGGCGCGACCACGTTCCGTGTCGAGGATCAAACACTCGCCTGCAAACTACGGTTGCGCGTCCACCAACTTCCAAGTCTGGTCCGGATCATATGCCGTAATCGCGGCCGCGAGTTTCGCCGTGTCAGGGCCAAGATTCTTCTGATAGACACGACCCTGCTGGTTGATGATGAAGGTCATTACGCCCGAATTGCCCCACTTGTCGGGATAAGCAATCAGCGCGTAGCCGCCGATCATGTTGCCGTTGATGACGTAGCTGTATTTCCCTCCCGGAGCGTGCGACCCCTGGGCCTTGAGGATCCTAAAGTAGTATCCGTGAAATGGTGCGCGAGGATGAGCTCGCCCGTCTTTTTGTGATGTGTCCTGTTCCGTTGCATCGGCAGCGCCCGGATTGCGCGGCTTGGGGCCATAGCCTTCTGCTTGCGCTTGGGCTACAAGCTTACCGAGCGGGCTGAGTTTTTCTTCTTCGGGCGTTTCCCAGTAGAGTCCATCGTGCCGGCCGGGCGAGCTGACGAATCTCTGCGCGTACTCAGCAACGCCATCATTATCCCAGTCGCCTTCCGTGAAATACTCCCACTGGGCAATGGCATAGGCCCGGCACGTATTGATGGCAAACAACTCGTTTTCGCCGATGCGGCGGTTGAAAATTTCCTCCAGACCTGCCTTCGTGTCAAAGATCCACTTGCCATCCTTCTGAATGATCGGTATCGGCACTGGGTAGCTGTCCTTGCCCACGAGCACTGTGTACTTGGTTTCGCTGACCTTTTGAAGTTCGGCGGACTCGCTCACAGCTTCCGCGAATTCGTTGAGCTCTTTCGTGTCTTCTACTTCATCGCCTGAGAGAAGTTGTTCATGCTCCGGCCCGAAGATGTTAGCGAGCACAGTGCGGTCTTTGTCTTTCACGGCAGTTACGAGTGCCTGCATGGCCTCGTCAGGAGAAGCGTAGGTGGTTTGTGGCGGCGTTTGTGCGTGAGCGGATGAGGATGCGCCAAAAAAGCTCACGCCGAGAAGTACTAAGCCGCCGAGGATTGCGGCAAAGAACGAGTTCAGTCTACGTGTATTCATGTTCTTCTTCCCTTCCACGTTTTGGATGATTCTTCTCACCTTGTTCCTCATGGCTTCCTCCTATCACCACCTCGCGGAACTGAAGGAGATTTACCCTGCCCGCGCGGCGGCGCCCCTGCCTTCGGAGCTGAAGGGGCCTTGCCTTGCGCTTTAGGCACCGGTGCGGGCCGGGGAGTGGGCCTCGGCGGATTCGCTTGTTGCCGGCTCGTCTGGCCGCGTTGGCTCGAAGCTCGCGGGTCGAAAGTTCCTTGACCTCGCTCATAAATGTGCGGCGCTGGCCGCGGAGCAGGAGTTGGCGCAGTACGAGGTGCCTGTGCTGGCGGAGTAGGCATCGGTGGAGTCGGGTGCCCAGCCTGCGGCTGTGGCTGCGACGGACGAGTTTGCCCTGGTCCGCTCTCATGGCCGCGGTAACGCTCGTAACGTGGATTTGTAGTGTCAATGTTGCGATTGATGATTCTGTTGTTTACGGGTGGACGGGCCGGCTGCTCGGGTGGACGCACATTGTTTCGGCGATTGATCCGCTCGTTGTTCTGCTGGATGTTTCTGTAATTTACGTCGCGATGGACATACCGGTTGCGCTCGATGTTGCTGACATTAACGTTGCGATACATCACGTTGCGATTGACTGTCACGCTTTCGTAGCGGCTGTTCACGTACACGTTGGTGATGTGGATGCGCGGCCGGCTACGCTCAATCCAGCCACGCCCGCGCCAACCGTGGTAGAAAATGCGATGATGGTGCCAGTCGCAGTCGCGATTGAGCCAGGCCCCGATCAGGAATCCCACGCCGAACGTGATCGCCACTCCCCAATACGGCCTGCGGTAGTAGCAAATATAGGGATCGTAGACGGGAACGTAGATGTACATCGGGCTGTAAGGCACGATGCTGATGTACTCATCCTCGATGAGCACTTGCTGCTGCGGCGTGGTTATGAGATTGCCCACACTGTGGGCCATGTGGCGCAAGCGCTGTATTGCCAGCATGACATCTGTGGATTGATTGATGTAAGCCTGGCCGAGGGAAATGGTCCAATCCATTTTGTCAGCCATCATGTAGATGACCGAGGGATAGTGGGCCACAGCTTTCACGCTGACGTCCCAGGGCTGGTCGTCAATGCCGTACGCCCCGTTGGCGCGAACCCAGCGAGCCGCTTCATCAACGTCGTCGACGAACGTCGCCGCAACAAGCACTTGAGAAAGAAGCGGATCCGGATAAAGAGCGATGGGTGCGACAAGGTTATCGAGTTGTTCCGGTGAAAACGGCTCGTACGAATAGTCGTAATCCTGCGGGTAAAATCTGGTCGTGGAAGGCTGGGAAGCTGCTTCCAACAGCGAAACGTTGGCAAGCAAAAGGCTGAGCAAAAATGCCAGGGCTCTTCGCATAGGTGGAAGATTCTCCTTTCAGGCGGGCACAGCACACTTCTCCGGGGTGGTCGTGCTCGACAGTAATGCTGAGTTATGCCTAAGAAAGGTAAGGGGCTAAATGACTAAGGCGATGTAACGCAATAATAGCAGAAAAAGGCATTCGGTCCAAGTTTTGATTTCCTTCTGAAATGAAGAGTGATCGGTAGCGTGCCGCGTCAGCTCCTGATAAACGCGATAACCCGACTCGCGCAGTCGGCTTTGGGCTGCTCCGGGATCGGGCTGTCCGAATCGAGGTTCCTTTCGCTCAGTGTGACGTTTTCACATGTCGAGGTGATTGATGTCATTGAGGGTTTTACCGCTCCCTGCATATATGGCAACAGAGCCGATTTCTACCGGCCAGCGGTCGGAAACCCATGAAAGGGGCGCTTATGTCGAATTTCAAGTCACGCCATGTTAAGTGGTTCGCTTTGTTACTCACACTTGTTTTTATCTCCGTCAACTACCTTCTGTCGGCGTCCGGCAACGTACAGGTGAACGCCGAGGCCTTAAAGCTCTTTGCACCACTTCCTACGGTGATGAGCTCCACCGACAATCCTTCGACCGAGGCGAAGGTAACGCTGGGGAGAATGCTGTACTACGATCCTCGCCTGTCAGCCAACCAGAAAATTTCCTGCAATACATGCCATCCACTCGACGCCTATGGGGCGGAATCCACTCCGGTCTCAACCGGACATAAGAACCAGAAGGGGAGCCGCAACGCGCCTACTGTCTACAACGCTGCGGGGCACTTTGTGCAGTTCTGGGACGGCCGGGCCCCCAACGTCGAGGAGCAAGCGAAAGGCCCAATCACCAATCCAGTTGAAATGGCCATGCCCTCCAGTGGGGCGGCCGTGCAAGTGATCCAGTCCATGCCGGAGTACGTTGCACTTTTCCAGAAAGCCTTTCCCGAAGACAAGGATCCGATTACCTACAACAACATGGCATTGGCGATAGGAGCGTTCGAACGGAGACTGGTGACCCCATCACGTTGGGATGCTTTCCTAGAGGGCGACCAATCGGCCCTGACGGAAGCCGAAAAATCGGGCTTTAACACATTTGCCGCAACCGGCTGTCAATGGTGCCACTACGGTCCGTACGTCGGTGGAGCGGTGTATCAGAAGCTAGGTGTTGTGAAACCGTGGCCCAACCAAACTGATCAGGGACGCTACCAGGTGACTAAGGATGAGATCGAGAAGATGGTTTTTAAGGTTCCCTCGCTGCGAAACATCAAAGAGACGGGACCATATTTTCATGACGGCTCGGTTTCCACGTTGGACAAGGCGATCCGTAACATGGCGATTCACCAGCGTGGAGTAACACTGACCAACGCGCAGGTGAAGTCCATTGAAACGTGGATGGGTTCGCTAACGGGACAGCTACCGATGAGCTACATCAAGCCACCGGAACTGCCGAAAAGCACGTCGCAAACTCCGCAACCCACCGGCGAGTAACAAGATTAGCAGCCATTCGGGCAATGTATTCCGGATGCGACGCGCGATGGCGATTGAACGTATAAGTGCATGACCAGCAATCCACAAAGCAGAATAATTTCCGCCTTCTGTTTTTGATTTGGTTCGACTAACGTGTTGGCGCACTTGAACAAGGCAGATGCGCAGAACCCTAAATTCTGCTTTCCTCCCAACTTTGGTAGAAATCCTTCGTCCCCAGTAAATGTGTAAATGCGCCTATATGCGCCAACTGCTCGGATAAAATGCACCCCGCTTGCCTGCCCACATCCTCCAAGGAAACTCCCTTTGCAAGGACAAATTTCAGAGAACTCACAAGAGGATCATCAATTGGCCTTCCAATCTGGCTACAAAGGTAAACATACACCTCGCGTATTCCTTGAACCTCTGAATGAATCTGCCGGGCTACATGGGTGGCTAAGTATGAATAGATTTTTCCAACGTGGTTGACTGGATTTTTGCCGGCATGCGCCTCGATGCTCTGAGGACGATTCAGTGCAATGATTCCATTCGCCCTATTCCCTCTGCCCACCTGCCCACTGTCAGAGCCCTCGGCGGATGTTCCGAGCACTGTCAGGTACATTCCTTCGTCAGCTTCCGAATCATCGAGCGTATTGATGTCTATTTTGACAGACTCGAATGGTCCCTTCTTTGAATCGAGAAACTTGGCCAAGTCCTCGACAATTTCCGATTTTCTTTTGAAATAGGTCTTCAGATCGGGCACAAAACGATCTACAAAGGCCACGGCGATTGTCAGATGAAGCTTGCCTCTGTGTCTGAAGCCCATCACCTTGATGTCTTCTCCGGTTTCAGGGAAGAGCTCTTTGAACCGCGGAGAATTCATATATTTTTCTACGGAGAGCACGGTACGCTCGGTTGGAGTGAGTGGCGCATACCCTGATGCAGCCGATGTATCATTGGCTCCGACGTACTTCCGGTCGAAAAGAGAGACCAATTGTGAGGAACCTGTTTTGATTCCATTTTGAAAAACCATATGGAGTTCTGGATCAAGAAACCGCAAATTCCTGCGCGACCAGTCCTTCGCTGCTTGGACTACTATTCCTCCTACGTCAATATGCTTTCCCGCTTGAACAGCAGTAGCTCGGTCACCAAAGATGAGCCTGATCGGTTCTTCAACAGTTCCACCTCCAAGCTTGGGGCTGGATCGGCCAGCTAGAAGCATCACCTTATCTAGATTGTGGTGCAAGATGCGTCCGAACGTTTTCTGATAGGCTTCTCCGAGCGCAACTGAAGCACTGTTTGCAATTCCATCGCATATGGAATCGGGGTGCCCTCTACCTTTTCGTTCAACTAACTCGACTTCTTGGTCTTCAACGGGCATCTGCTCCAGTCGCTCTATAACGAGCTCGCCCATATTCCTCTCCGGGAACGATCATGTACGTGCTCCGACGTAAGCCATTATAGGGAAGACGAATATTCCTTCCTTGTGATGCTGGTCACTGCAGCGCTTTTGCGGCTGGTTTAGTTTTTCTTGTGGTCACATCGCTTAATTGATTTATTCTTGCTGCCCCGAAAACCCGATGGAGTCAGCAAAAGGCCGCGGCAGGTAGATGCTCGGGCCCGCCGCGATTTCCTATGCATAAGAGTTGGACCACACTTCAGTTGCCCTTGTTTACGTCCGCGTTCTGCATTGCTCTGACGCTCTCATGGGTAGCTTCCCCCTACACACGCCTGGAAAAAAATGACATAAGGGACAATCAGGCCCCTGCTTCTATCCAAACGCAACAGATTCAGCCGTTGTCATCTGCAGGCCAAGCCGAACTCTTCGACATAATCACTGTGGGCGAGCTTCCCGAATTACGCTGGCCGCGATTCGCAGATCTTCAGGTCGAGATCAAAGAGTTTTACTTCTCCATTGGTTATTCTCTGGCTTGGGTCCGATCGTCGAAACCCACGCCTCAGGCCAAAGCGATGATCAACTTGTTGAAGAGTGCTGATAGAAAAGGCTTGGAGCCAGAGGACTACGATGGCCCCAGGTGGGACGCGCGAATATCAAGTTTTGAGAATGAAAGACAGTCCTCTGAATTGAATCTCATTCACTTCGATGCGGAACTCACAGTGTCGGTCATGCGATATATCTCAGACTTGCACCGAGGAAGAATAAATCCGCGTTCAGTGCATGTCGCAATCGATATTAACAACGGCGAATTGGACTTGTCGGAATTCCTCAGGCTGAGAGTTTTCAATGCCGATGACGTAGCAGCTGTCATTTCGGAAGTCGAACCGCAATTCCCTTCGTATCGGAGGACGCTTCGCGCCTTGCAAACCTATCTTGCATTGGCAAGCTCGGATGACGGGACACCTCTTCCACTGCCCACGAAGCCGGTAAATCCCGGGCAACCCTACGCTGGCGTTCCGAGGCTGGCCCGTTTGCTAACAGCGCTGGGAGACCTGCGCCAACAAAACCTGACCGGTCTTTCCGCACACCTCTACGAAGGCCCCTTGATAGAAGGTGTGAAGAAATTTCAACAGCGGCATGGTCTCGAACCGGATGGTCAGCTCGACGTGGAAACGATAAGGGCACTAAACACGCCTGTAAAGGACAGAGTCAGCCAGCTTCAGCTTACACTGGAGCGCATGCGCTGGATGCCACACAGATTTCGCGGGCCTGCGATCGTCGTAAATATTCCGGAATTTCGTGTCAGGGCTATTGATGCTAGCTATCACTGGGTTTTGTCGATGAAGATTGTCGTCGGCAAGGCTTATGAACATCAAACTCCGGTATTTGTAAGTGAGCTCCGATCCGTCACGCTTCGGCCGAGCTGGAACGTTCCGTTCACGATCCAGCGTGACGAATTGCTGCCACAAATCGAAAAGAATCCTTCGTATCTTGTGGAGAATTCCTACGTGATTGCGGACAGTAGCGGAAGGGTTGTGGACGTAGACCCCACCAGCAATGAGGCTCGAGAAAAATTGCGCTCCGGAGAATTGCACTTGCGGCAGGAGCCCGGACTGGACAACGCGCTAGGCCTTATTCGCTTTGATTTGTTCAGCCCGTTCGACATCTATATGCATGGGACTCCAGCAACAGAATTGTTCTCCAAGTCAAGGCGAGATTTCAGTCATGGCTGCATCCGGCTCGAGGACCCTCTGGGGCTGGCTGCTTGGGTCTTCCGAGAGGATCCTCAATGGGACCCAGAAGCCATACGCACCGCCATCTCTGGCGATAAGACAATCCGCGTGGGTCTCCAGGAGCCAATCCCTGTGCTGATTGTGTATGGAACTGCGGTTGTGATGGAAAATGGAGAAGTCCACTTTTTCGACGATATTTATGGGCATGACGCAGCGCTCGAGCATGCTCTTGCGACGCGCTATCTTGACTTACAACCGTAGATTATGGTCTGTCTGAAGCAAGGTTCTATCAAGATGCAAAGTTTCGTCTATTTCTTAGCGGAAACTGGGACCTGGCTCAAAGGCTCGTGCTGACCACGAAATGGCAGTCTGAACTTGCGGGCGAACTCGGGCCAAAACTCTCTAAGTAGGTCGACACCTGCGTCCTCGATGACGCTGTAGCCTACGCGCCTTGCGGCCGGAGCGAACCCCCGTTGATCGCCCGGATGGTACATATTGCCCAAGGCGACTGCGCTTGCGGTTCCGAGCCATTCAGAAGCATTAAAGGTATGTGTGCCGTCCTCCCGGTGCGCCACAAATATGTGCTCCAAGGCATGGAGAAAGCGTTTTCCACCGCTGGCGTGCTGCAGACGGTAGTATCGCGGGTCCTCCGAAAGTAGCGTCGGATAGGCAAAGTCTTTGAAGAACTCGCCAGAGGCTTGACCGGCAAGATTCGCACCGAATCGCTTGCCATAGCCTGCACTTCCCTGGCCGAAGGTAGGATCCGTATTCTGAGCTTGGTCAAGCCCAGCATTGAAGCCTACGTTGAGAAAAGTCACAGGATCAATGGTGTCCTGGACGAACAGGAGAAATTTGTCTTTTACTTCGAGCGTGCAAAGCACGGCTCCGGGCTTATAGTGTGGCGCGTGGACCGATTTGCGTTCTAACTTACGCGCGAATGTTCCGACAAGCTTCTCGAACTTCCCATGATAATCCTCCCACCGTATAAGCGGCGGCGGTTCGACACATGGCGCTACTGGATTTTTCCGGGTTTGCTCTTGAGAAGCTTCAGGTGCAGCGGGCTGCTGTTGAAGAGCGCTCGCCAAGTCCTGGGCCACAGCCACGTTACCTGAAGCTAGCGAGGTCCATAGAGCTATTTCCGTTACAATGCGAAAGCGAGTTTGCCTGCCCACGATGCTGGCGGAAGCGTCCCGCTCATCAACAGTCGCGAGGGGATGCCCGTAGCCGTACCTCCGCGTTCCTTTTTCGATGCTCGGTTCTGGCGCGACAAAGCAACATTCTTAACCTTTCTTTGCCGCGAATAGCCATCGCTTAGCAAACTCAACGAGCAGCAAGTAGGTCAGCGTTGACACAGTGAGAAACGCAAAATAGGTCGGAGGAAGCGCAGTAAACCCGAGTACGCCCGCGATAGGAGAAAAGGGCAGCAAAACTCCCAGGGCAACGATCGAAACAGTTGTGATTGCCAGAGGCACACTTGGACGGCTGCGAAATGGGTTCCCCATGGTTCGAATAACGAAGAGCACAAGCGTTTGTGTAGCAAGGGATTCGACAAACCAGCCAGTGTGGAAGAGCGGCTCGCTCGCGTGGAAGAACCGCAGCAGGACGTAGAAAGTCAGGAAGTCGTAGATGGAGCTAATAGGACCAATGAGAATCATGAAATTACGAATCAAGCGAATGTCCCAACGCTGAGGCCTGCGAAGGTAAACATCGTCGACGTTGTCGGAGGGAATGGTGATCTGCGCGGTGTCGTACAGGAAATTGTTTAAGAGGATCTGCGTGGAAAGCATGGGAAGGAACGGCAGAAACGCTGAAGCCCCCGCCATGCTGAACATGTTGCCAAAGTTCGAACGGGTACCCATCAACAGGTACTTGAGAACATTCGCTGAGGCTCTACGTCCCTCAAGGATTCCGCGATGAAGGATGCCAAGGCCCCTTTGAAGCAAGATGATTTCGGCAGCTTCGCGGGCCACGTCTACGGCACTCGCAACGGAGATCCCAACATCGGCTGCGTGAAGCGAAGGAGCGTCATTGATCCCATCCCCCAGATAACCTACAACGTGTCCGCGGTGTTTCAGCGCGCGAAGGATTCGCAGTTTTTGCATGGGAGAGACACGGGCAAAGACAGAGGCTTGCTCGGCCACGTGGCCCAAGGCAGGCTCACTCATTGTTTCAAGTTCTTCGCCGAGCACGATCGTTGGGTCCTTGAGGCCGACCTGCATGCAGATGCTCCGCGCGACGAGTTCGTTGTCGCCCGTCAAGATCTTGACCTGTACGCCATCGCGTTTCAGGGCCGCCACCGAAGAACGAGCGTCTGGGCTGGGTGGATCGGCGAAGGCCAAAAAACCGGCCAGCGTAAGCGAATGTTCGTCTGCCGCGGAAAACGTCGATCCAGACTGAACGTTTCGGTAAGCCACGGCCAAGACGCGGAGACCCTGATTGCACAACGCTTGATACGTCTTCGTGGCGTGGTCTCGGACTGTCGCATCGAAAGCAAGCACCGTCCCATCTGCTTCGTAGGATTCGCAAATATCGAGAATGCTTTCCGGCGCACCTTTGGTGATCAATTGGCATTCGCCATTGGAGGAATCTTTGCGTTCGACAACGATCGACAACCTTCGGCGGTTAAAGTCAAATGGGATCTCATCACACTTACGGTAGTCCTCTACGCCGCTACGTTCTTGAGAGAGAATCGCGCTATCCAGCGGGCTCCGAATCCCGGTCTCGAATTTGCTGTTGAGATAGGCCAGGGCGAGTGGCCGGTCTGACCGCTGACCAAAAACATCCAACGCAGCGTTTAGCGTCATAACCCCAATGGTCAAGGTGCCCGTCTTGTCGCTGCAAAGGACATCGATGCTCCCAAAATTCTGGATCGCCGGAAGGTGCTTGACAATCACGTGCTTGCGCGCCATCCGAACGGCGCCACGCGCGAGAGTTACTGACGTGATCATGGGCAGAAATTCCGGCGTCAGTCCAACAGCCAAGGCAACCGCAAAGATAAACGACTCGAAAGCGTCTTTGTGAAGGGCCATGCGGACTGCGACAATAAAAAACACCAGAAAGAAGACGGCCCGCATGATTAGCAAGCCGAAATGCCGTAGTCCGCGCTCGAATTCCGTTTCTTCGGGGCGCTCAACCAGTCTCGTGGCGATTGCTCCGAATGAGGTTCGCCGGCCGGTAGCGAGCACTCTCGCGATTCCGGTGCCGCTAACGACAGAGGTCCCAAGGAACACCAAATTAGGAGCTTCGGGACCGTGCTCGGCAGAGGCGTCTCGCGTCTCTTTTTCCGCTGGCATTGACTCACCCGTAAGAGCCGCCTGCTGAACAAAGAGGTCACGTGACTCTAAAAGCTGTGCATCTGCGGGAACCAGATCGCCCGCGGAAAGTCGAATTACGTCTCCAGGAACGATGAGCTGGCGTTTCAGCTCGTGCCATTGACCGTCCCGCAATACCGTCGCCGTCAGACTGACGTGATGGCGCAGTCTTTCAATCGCACGCTGCGAACGATAGGTCTGGACAAAATTAATGGTAATCCCAAGCAGAACCAGGAGAATGATGATCGCTGCATCCACCTTCTGGCCCAGGACGGCTGATATGACACTCGCAACCAGAAGAATGACGACTAAAGGATTGAAGAATAAGGAAAGCAGCTCGACGGCAAAAGCACCCCGCCGCTTGGGCGTCGGATCGTTCGGACCGAACTTGGCTAGCGCCTCTGCCGCTTCTTGTGACGAAAGGCCAGCAAAGCTTGACGCCGGTAAGTGAACTTTTTCTGTATACGCTAATTCCATGGGTGCTTTCGGCTACTGCCCTTGGCTCCTAGCCTTGCTGTGGGATTTGACCCGCTGTCCAACGCAAGCTGTTACGCCTCAGCCAAACGAGACCATATGAGTTTCTCCGAGACCAGGGAAAATGCTGGGTGTAACGGGCTGTCAGAGCGTGAGAAATGACCCACGCTTGTCGCCGGACAAGGTCAGAATTTCGCCGGGTCGCCGAAGCAAAGTCCAAGTGCCGCGCGCAAGCCAAGCGACGACCAAAACGCTTACGAGGGCAGTAAGGTAACCGGACTCGCCCACTGCCAGAGGTTTGTCTACCGTCGAGCGATCAAAAGCGCCTTGGATAATGGCATTCCAGGCTCCATGAAACAACACCGCCGGCCAAACACTTCCAGATCTCAGCCGCAAATAGGCCGCAAGATAAGCGGCAGCTATAATGTCGACCGCAAAAAGGATTGCCGAAAGATGCGGGTGCGCCCCGGCAGCGTATTGGCCGCTCAGGATAAGCGGAATGTGCCAGAGCGCCCAAATCAAACCGCTTACAAAGACGGGCTTAGGCATTCCCGCATCGATTACCCGCGTCAGCATGTAGCCGCGCCACCCTATCTCCTCGCCTGCAGCCGACAGGCAACTGAAGAGCGTTCCAAGTGTGGAGGTCACGACAACAGTTGCGAAGAAACTTCCGGTTGGAAGTACCCCGAAAAAATGTGATCTGGCTGCAGCGGGCGGCTGGAACTGAGCCAAGCCCGTTGACCAAGCAATCCCGTACGCTATGAAGCCCACTGTAAGCGCGTAGATCCATGCTATGAACATAGCTCGCGCGCCTGCTCTGCCCCCGAGTCCGAAGGAGATGTCGCTGAAGCCCTCCCGCAGGGCTAGCCGGGCCACGAACGATGACAATGCGGGCGTGTACATTAAGGAGAGTACCAAGCCCGGGTGTTTGCCGATGAATTCGCCAGCCTCAATAAGCTTCCATTCCAGAAAAGCAGAAACAGCAATGAGCACGACGAAGTAGATAAGAAGGCCGCGTCGGCTCAGCGCGCGCCGTGCGCCCTCTGATTTTGAGCTCGTGGCGGGAATATTATTCAAGGCCGCCTTTGCATTTGCGTGCAGAAGGGTAGTTTCTGACGCTCACAATTCAGGATGCGGTTCAAGCGTATAGGAAATGATGGAAGCAGCCTTTGGCTTGGTCCTCTGCTTACGGCCATTTCGGCTCGTTTTTTTGTTAGTTCTTTTAGCTGCCTTTTTCTTTCCCGTAGCCTTCTTCTGGCGCTGTTGTGGTTCTGCAACTCTGCCAAGCAATTCCCGCTCGAAGGAAATGTGAGACCTCAACTGATTCACTAAGTCCATCCCGGGCAGAATCATCGCCATTGTTCTGTCTGCGGTGGCACACTTCAGTTCTTCCCTGAAATTTCCGACGAGCTGAACGATCTGCTCATGCTCGGCATTGACTCGCGCACGTTCAGTCTCACGGAAGTTTTGGTAGTAGGTTGAGTCGACGATGCGGTTTCCAGCATGACAATGCTCGACAATACCAGTGAGACCGTGATCGAGGGATCGAAGCTCGGTCAAACTCTTCAGACGCTCGTCATAATCGTTTTTGGAGGATGTTTCGAGCAGTTTCTCGATGCTAGCCGCGAGATCCAGGAGTCCTTCCCATTCTCTACAGAAGTAATCCGTGCGTTGAAGGAGTTCCATACCGACCCTCCTTTCCAAGGAGTTTTGTTGACCATGGCATGCGGTAGCCAGAGCTGCAAAAAAGGCGTCCGACTACCGCACGTGAAACTCACGCCGCTTTTGGATGAATGCGCAGGGTTTGCGCCTTGGCCACTTTAGGTAGCGTAAGCTCCAGCACACCGTTCTTCAGAGTGGCCGCCACCTTACCCGTCTCGATTTCAGCGGGCAGGTCCACCACGCGAAGAATCTCATCCGAGCAGCACTCGCTCCAAATCGCCTTTCCCTTCTTCTCTTCTTTCTTGGCTTCTCGTTTGCCGGTAATAGTCAGCCGGCGAGGCTCGACTCCGACTTCGATTTCCTTTTCGGTGAAGCCAGGCACTTCAGCCGTCACTTCAAAGGATCCGTCCGATTCTGTGACGTTGACTAGAACGGGATGGAGCAATTCCTTCTCCGCTTGAAGCCAGTTGTCGAGATCACGTCCGAAAATGCGGCCGTTGCCTTCAAAAATCTCGTATGCACGTCGCGCAATGCTGTTAAAGGTGTTTTCCATTTGCTCAAAGAGAGAACTGTACTTGATTGGCTTGAATGGTTCCTCAACACGTTTGACTGCAGTTGCTTCTCCCATTGTTTCTTCCCCTCAGATTAAGTCAGCACCGACTGCGGCAGATCATCGGCCTAAAGCGTAAACGAAGAGCGTTAAGTTAGCGCTGCAACGTCAAGCTGACAGAATGGCGCAAGTGAGTCAGTGAT
>JAWOLO010000437.1:0-2594 GCA_033853375.1 Terriglobia bacterium | reverse complement strand
TGATCCAAACGCAATGTCAGGCAGGTATTATGGCCCGGACCATGATACGAAGGGATATCCCGTGGAAGTTCGAGCTGGCGATGTTGCCTATAATGAGACGGATGCAAAAAGGTTATGGGAAGTAAGCGAGAAGATTACCGGCGTCACGTACGAGGCTTTGAGCCGTTAAAAGTGCCTATCGCCGTATTTGCCCGGTCTGACAAAGTGGCGATATATAATAAGGTTAGTTACCAATTGGCCGGGTCGACGGCCATTCGCCCCAACTTGCTCGTAAGTAAAGAAAGAGGCGGAACCATGCAGCACAATAAACGGTTCCGCCTCACTCATGTATTGACTCGCTATCGGTTCTGATATACTGCTGTTTTATCAAGATTTAACGCTATCAGTTGTCATTATTATCTTCTGTAGATGAACACGTCCCCCGAGCAGCTGTAGTAGGTCCCGAAGGTTGTAGTTTCGAAACACTCGGGCCGCCGGGCGCGGGCAAGACACTTTTGGCGCGCTCACTGCCATCGATTCTGCCCGTGCTGACGCTCGAAGAGGCAATCCAGGTCACGCGCATTTACTCGGTTAGCGATATTGCCCGGCGATTCTCCGCTAGTCCGTCAACGCCCATTCCGTGCGCCGCACCATACCATCTCGCACGCGGGCCTGGGTGCCGGCGGGCGCATTCCTCATCCGGGTGAGATCTCGCTAGCGCATCGCGGGGTACTGTTCTTGGACGAATTGCCCGAATTTGATGCGCGCTCATTGGAAGTGATGCGGCAGCCGCTCGAAGACAACTTTCGGACGTCACTACCTCTTGTGTTCTAGATTCCCCCCTTTCCCCTTCACTGCTACTGTTTCCGCCGTCCACCAGCATCCATCTGACAAATCGCTTCCTCCGCCGGAATCCTAGTTTGAACATCCGCAGCCAAATGGAGTCTTCGGAGCGGTGGGATAGTCGCTCCAGCAACTGTTGGCAAGTGATGCGGAAGGCGTGAAAGTCACTTATCAGTTGATCTTCCTCCTCGGTATAAGGGCCCGGGCTGGAATAGCGCTGGCGCGCCTCAACAGGACGGTCGATGCCCAGCACATTACCACGCCAGCGGATAGAACCCCACGTTCGCCCTGACAGAAGAGAGCACAATTCCTCTTTAGCCATGCTTGCGTAGTGATGATAGCAAGAATCGGTCAGTTGAACTTGAAGAGACTGAGCATGCGGTTAAGGCTATCGATGTACTTTTTATCTTCATAGGCCACCTTCAGGACAAAGGAACTGTCTTCCTTTTGAGAATAGACAATTTCCTGAGCCGGATTCTGGCCCGCTGGCAAGGAATTTTCGACAAGCGCTCACGCCCGCGAGAGTGATCTTGGCATCGCAGGAGGCAAAGCTCCAACCTTCGCATTGGTTCGCTTCGATCGTGATCGTCGTGAATTGGTTGCGCGTTCCATAACCCGGCTGTTTGAACGTGACCCGTTCGGTATTCCTCACCTCGGCCGTCGACCTGGGGTTCTCGACACCCACGGTCCAGTCCGAAGGATAGCTCACGGCATAATGATACACTTTGCTGCTGAACGTTTTACACCCGGACAGTGGACCTTGGGAGCCGGGGATGAGTGTGGCTGTTGGTGCTGGGGCTCGGGTCTGTGTGGCGGCCGGTGTCGGTGTGAAAGGTACACTCTTCGAGATGCGGGTAGCTGTCGGCGGCACAGTGTCTGATACTATTTGCGTCGGTGCCGGTCCTGAGGGACTCGTCACGACAGGCAAACTGAAGGCGCTGCACGCTGTCGCCAGCCATAGGCTCAGTGTTAGCGAGAAACGCGTAAAGTGAGTTTGCTGATTTCATGTCATTCTCCTAAAACAGATTACTTGCTCTGCGACCTGCCATCGTTTGAACAACGGTTGGCCGCCTCGTCATTGCCTGAGGAGGACTCAAAGGGTTGGCGCTGCCTCGAGTCCTCGCAGCAACGAGCCATCATTGCGCTTAGGCTCTCTGCAAGCCGAGAATCCCAAGCGCAGCAACGCCAAAGGCGAGGAAAGCGATGGCATCAGACGCGGAGATTGGCGTAATCGCGTTAGTTACGGTGGCGAGCGTGTTGATTATGATCACCACGGCACCCGCTGCGAACGCAACCGCCGCGCAGACAGTTCTGAACAGATTGAGTCTCATGTTGAATACTCCTTGTAGAATCGACCGAGCTGGCGCTTGTTTCCAGCAAAAGTCCTTTTTCACGGATTGCTTCTTCTTGAGCTCGAGCGCGGGGAGCCAAAGGGCATGTACAGCACACCGCCCCTGTGATGCCTTTGAACAAGCAAGTCCGCCGGTCCCCATCAAGAATAGACCTCCTAAGCTGCTCTGCAACCCGCCAAGCTGGAACAGGCCAGCCGGCAGCAGCACCGTCGCCAGCGCAAGACGGACGATCCGATCGAGTGTGCCCTCATCGCGTTTGAACATTTCCTTTTCTCTTATGATTGGTTTAGGACGTCCTTCGCTGAAAAGACGACGGAGCCGCAGATACGGATACCCGGCAAACGATGGACATTAATACGATCCCTAGCCCGTGCAATCGCCGGATCGGGCCAACGAGCCCGGCTTGATCCATGACGACAT
>JAWOLO010000436.1:0-4944 GCA_033853375.1 Terriglobia bacterium | reverse complement strand
TGGAGGGCGCGAAAGAAGGTTCGCATCACGGGCAGGCGGACTTTCGCGTGGGCGGAAAGATTTTTGCGACGCTCGCGGCGCAAAAGCAGGGCTACGGCAACTTGCTGCTGACGACGGAGCAGCAGGCCGCGTTCGTGGAAGAACTGCCGGAAGTATTTCTCCCGATCCATGGCGGGTGGGGGAGAAATGGAGCGACGCATGTGCGTCTCGCCGCTGTGACCGAAGACGTGCTGCAAGGCGCGTTGCGTACAGCCTGGAAGCTGCGCGTGGAGAAAAACACGAAGTCGGGGAAGAGGAGCACCAAGTCGCCGATGATGCGGACAAACAAGAGGTCTCGCAAAAGAGATGAAACGCGGCCCGTTTAGAGTCCTCATTGATCAGATTGAAGCACTTCTCGTTGAGGCTCACGATTCGGGGAGCCGGATTAGCTGCAATCATCCTCTTTTATCGTTGTAGCGACCCATGCGACAGAGTTTGATTTGGCGTAGAAGGACAGCCAGTAAGGCCGAGTGACAACTACGACTACCACCTTCTTGCCGTTCTTCCACTGGAATACCTGTCTTCCCTGGGAACGTCTAACGTTGCGGAGGTTGGGGACTTCATTTTGATAGAAAGGCTTGAGCGCTTCGAGCGCAGCACGTTCGGGGTTATCAAACGCCCAAGATCTCGTGCCGCTGTCGGCCATTTTCTGGTCTGCAATTGTTTGGAGCACCTCGTCCCCGAAAGACAGGGAGACATGTTTCACCCACCTTAGGGCACCATTGTCACAACCTCCTTTCTCATACCATCCCGCCTCCGCGGTGTAATCCAAGTCGCGTCTTGTGTGGCCTTCAAAAGCCTCAACCTGCTGAATCACAAAGAGGCTGCAACACCCGAGGTGTCCAAAGCCTCCCCAGGAAGTCGTGCCATTTATGGTCTGTTTTGCGCCCGAGAAAAATGTGCCTGTTAACGTCACGCGTACCGTGGTATCAGGCGCGTTTTTAAGGAGATTCGTGAAGCCCCCAAACGTCGCGTCAGTCAGGAGCGGGAGTTGGATACCTTCGATGGCTAGAGATTCAGACTGAACTTCGTTGGCACCTTCGCCTGGGCAACAATAGATCGTGTTTGACTGAGTCTTACCTCCGTACATCAGCCAGATAGAGAAACGTGGCGACCGTGAACGGCAGCTTGGGTCGGCAAGTGTGAAATCTTCAAACCCATGTGTCACGAATGCGGTTATACGAACAAAGTTATGGTTATAGGCAGCAGGGTCTTTGGCTATTTCACAGAAATCGATATCGCGCGGTTTCCGAGAGGCATCGGAAGGCATGGATTGACGTATTTGAGCCTGAAGCGGTAAGGCTGACAGCAACAAGAAGCCAAGTATTCTTACAAATTTCATTTCGTCCGCGTCCAACGCAATGGTAGGAGATATCTGTCGGAAAGCCAAGAAGTCGTCGCTTCCTAAAGATCACGATTCCGAGAGGATGCGCTTGTAGTAGGCCTCATAGACGGGGATGACGTCATTGGCACAGAACTTTTTCTTGGCGTTGACGCGCGCCCTCTTGCCCATTTCGCGGCCGCGGTCCGCGCGCGACAGAATCTCGATGGCGTAACGCGCCGCAGTCTGCACGTCGCCGGGTTCCACCAAATATCCATCCACGCCGTGCTCCACCACTTCCGGCATGCCGCCGGTATTTGTGCCGATGACCGGCACTTCGCAGGCCATCGCTTCGAGGGCGGCGAGGCCGAAAGATTCGAGCTGCGAAGGGAGCAGGAAGAGGTCGGCGGCGGCCAGCTTTTGGTAGACGGTGTCCTGCTTGCCAAGAAAGAAAACATCTTTTTGCAGCTTGTTCTTGCGAACGAGATACTCGGCGGCGCCGCGGTCGGGGCCATCGCCGATGAGCACAAGCTTCGCGGGCATCTTGGCACGCACGAGTGTAAAAATCTCGACCGCATCGGTCAGGCGCTTCACGGGGCGGAAGTTGGAAAGATGCATCAGAATCGGCTCGCCGTTGGGTGCCCAATGTGCAGCAAGGGCTTTGTCCGCGGTGCGGCTGTACAGATCGCAGTTCACAAAATTCGGAATGACTTCGATGGGGCGCTTGATGTCGAACTCTTTCAGCGTTCTGTCGAGGAGATAGCGGGAGATGCAGGTCACGCCATCACTTTGCTCGATGGAGAATTTGGTGATGGGGAGATAGCTGCGGTTGCTGCCGACCAGAGTAATGTCCGTACCGTGCAGTGTGGTGATAAAAGGAAGCCGCCGTGGCGCGGCCATGGAACGCGCGAGCAGCGCGCTAACGGAATGCGGAATGGCATAATGAACGTGGAGAAGGTCCAAGGACTCCGACTCGAAGACTTCGAGCATCTTTGTGGCAAGCGCCAGCGAGTAGGGAGGATGGTCGAAGAGCGGATAGGTGACGACTTCCACTTCGTGAAAATGAATGCGCTCGGTGTCGAGGCTCAAACGAATGGGCGGTGCGTAACTGATGAAATGAATTTCGTGCCCGCGCGCGGCAAGCTCGATGCCGAGCTCGGTAGCAACGACGCCGGAGCCGCCGTAAGTGGGATAGCACGTAATGCCGATGCGCATAGAGGCAGTTTTCAGTTGTAAGTTTTTAGTTCTAAGCAAAAATCAGAAAAACCTTGCTTGATTTTTCGCTTTGGATCGTACCTTTTCGGTTCTCAATTTTAGGCCCTCGTAAGTCAAAGCCAACCATTGGAAGCCGTATATCTTCGTTGCGACGACAAAAGCCCACAATACGACAATTTCAAAAGCCGCCCAAGGCTGCAAGATTGAAAGCGCGGGTCTAAAGACCCGCCACTAACCGCCGGGCTGAAGAGCCTGTGTCTCAAAATCACGACGAAGCCCTCAGCGGCTAAAGCCGCATTAATTTCGCGCGACTTTTGGGCACGACTAAAGTCGTCCCCTGACGAAAAACGGAGGTTCCCACACAGGCTCTGAAGCCGGGCCTCTACAACGTCCAGAAATAATGGGCGGTGCATTGGCTTGCGGGTCTACGAGCCGGAATGCTAGAGTCGCCCGCACCGGGCGGGACGAGTCCCGGCGGCGCAGCATCTTATAAACGCGCTTTAAGGCGCCCTTATTAGACGTTTGGGTTGAGGAAATCGTGACACGCCTTGCAGGCAAAGTGGCCCTGATCACGGGTGGCGGCACGGGGATTGGCCGGGCCATCGCCCTCGCCTTTGCGCGCGAGGGCGCGAGCGTAGCCGTGGCGGGCCGCCGTTCGGAAAAGCTAAAAGAAGTCACCGCTGAGATTGAAAAGCACGCCGGCGCGGCGTTGGCTCTGCAATGCGACGTGACGCGCGCAAAGGACGCAGAACGCGCCGTAAGTGAAACCGCGAAAAAATTCGGCAAGGTCAATGTGTTGGTCAACAATGCTGGAGCGCTCAGCGTTTCGACCGTGGACACCATCAGCGAGGAAGATTGGGACCGCGTCATCACCGTGAACCTAAAGGGCCCGTTTCTGATGTCGCGCGCGGCGCTGAAGGAATTTCGCAAGGCCGGCGGCGGGACCATCGTTAATATCGGCTCAGTGCTCGGCCTGGTGGCGATGAAGGATCGCGCGGCGTACTGCGCCTCCAAAGGAGGCGTGACGCTGCTGACGAAAGCCATGGCGCTCGATCATGCGCATGAAAATGTGCGCGTGAACTGCATTTGTCCCTCCATTGTGGAAACGGAGCTGGTGAAAGGACTTTTTGACGACAGTGAACAAGGGAAGAGGTTAAAACAATCGCGGATGGGAACGATTCCGCTGGGGCGCTTCGGCAAGCCGATGGACGTGGCAGAGTTGGCACTGTTCTTAGCGTCGGAGGAGTCGTCCTGGCTGACCGGCACGGCGATTCCCTTGGACGGAGGCCTGACTGCGTTCTGAGACTTTAAGTTGTCACCTATGAAAGCGAAGACAAAACAATCGCCCGACGAACGCTGGGCCACCGGACTTGTTCGCGAGCGCATGAAAGAAAGCCAGGTGATCACCCATCTGGGCTTCGACGTGGAAAAAGTGGAGAAGGGACATGCCATTTTTCTGCTGGATGTGCGCTCACACCATAAGCAAATTCATGGGGTAGTCCACGGTGGAATCCTCGCAGCCTTGGCAGACACTACGGCCGCAATCGCCGCGTACAGCGTCGTGCCGCGTGGAACGGAAATCGCCACCGTCGAGCTGAAGATCAATTACCTGGAGCCGGTCCCCGGCGGGCGCATCAAGGCAGACGCACGCGTGCTGCGCGCGGGAAGAAATTTTGTGGTTGCCGAGTGCGAGATCTGGAATGAGGATAAGTCGCTAGCCGCAAAGGCGCTGCTCACTTTCGGAGCAGCCGCCGGACACTCGATCCAGGAATAGAGAATTACTCTTCGCCGCCTTGCGCGGATTCCTCTCCATCCTTATATACGTATTTGATGACGCGCTTGAAAACGAGCAGGTTCGGGCTGCCTTGGCGTGTCAGCTTGATGCAATCCCGGTCATACCACTCGACCGTGCCGCGAAGCACCTCGCCGTCTTCCAGTACGACGGCCATCGGCGTGTGCGACTGCATCTGCTTGACCCAGTAGAAGTTTTCGGCGTGCGTAACTTCCGGTGGGGCTGGCTTTTTGCTCGGCACCGGGCCATTGTGTGGAGGGCGCGGTGCGCTCGGCTCCTTGACGTCCGCAAAACCCGGACGAAACATACGACGATTCACCATGACTGCTCCTTTAGAACACCTCAGGTTGGAGTGACTGTTCTTAAGATGCGCGGGCAACGCGATAGGTTTCAGTGTACGCGATTTCAGACCGCGCAGGCCAGCCTATCCTGAAAAAAATCAAAAGTGTCGCTCCGAGCCGCCCGCGGGCCCCTGCGCAAGCGAAGCTGCGAGCGCGTCGAGGCCGAGTTGGCGGTTCAAATTGCGGCGCGCACCGGCGTAAAGCTCGTCAAAACTGGCGATCGCGCGAAGTACCCA
>JAWOLO010000435.1:0-11198 GCA_033853375.1 Terriglobia bacterium | reverse complement strand
GCGCAGGCGTGAATCCTTTTGCGTTCAAATGGGCGTTCGATACCAATGGTAGTGTTGTTCCTTACTTCGAAATTGGCGGCGGCACGCTCTTTACAAATACTCAGGTGCCCGCCGGGACTTCACGGATTAATTTCACCACGACTGGCGCTATCGGCTTGCATTTCTTGCGCAGCAAGCACAATTTCAGTACGGAGTTGCGCTTCATGCACATTTCGAATGCCGGCCTGGCAACTCCCAATCCTGGCATCAATACGGTGCAACTGCGTCTGGGCTTCGGCTGGTTCAGCCAAAAGGAATAGAGCGGGATGAGGATGCTGACAATTCTTATTGCTTTTATTGTTGCAGTCTTATTGGTTGTGGGCATTGCTGCGGTCCGCGCCGCTCGTCATATTACGAAAGCGCCCGAAGCCGGCACCGCGGCTCCGGACTTCACATTGAACGCGCAAGACGGCAAACCTGTGAGCCTGCGCGATTTTCGGGGCCGATGGGTGGTCTTATATTTTTACCCCAAGGATTTCACGAGCGGGTGCACCAAGGAAGCGCGCAATTTTCAGCGGGACCTCACACTTTATGAACAGAAAGGCGCAGTAGTCCTTGGTGTCAGCGGCCAAAACGAAACGTCTCACGAAAAGTTCTGCGCCGCCGAAGACTTGCACTTCAAGCTCCTTGCTGATCCTCACTGCGAACTCTCTGCGCGTTACGGGTCGGTCGTGGATCTCGGCGTTGCCCGGCTGTCCTCGCGGCACACATTTCTGATAGATCCTGCAGGCGTGATTCGAAAGGTGTATCTGAGCGTCGACCCCACTAAGCACAGTCGCGAGGTCTTGGCGGATTTGTCCGAACTGCAAAGAACTTCACCGCAATCCTGATCGTTTCTGTAGTTCATTCTTCAATTTCCGCAGGCAATATCCGCTGCCACTGTGGGCGTGCTCGACAAGGGCGTAAGATTGTTTTTTCCAAGCACCGCGTTGAACGCCGCAACATCTTTATTCTTCAGGTCCTGCCAGGCGCTGAGTTCTTCTTTCCATCCCTGGCACACCCGGTGAAAAGCGGCAAACGATTCTTCCGATGGTGCGAAATCGGCTCCGTCGACCAGTGCCATCAAGGCCGTGAGGCTGTCGTTCACCGTCATCAAGCTCATCCCTTTAGGCGCTTCAAGAATCGGCGTCGCTTCGCCTTCGAGCGCTCTGACCTTTTTATCCAAAGCTGTCGCCGCAACCGCAACCGGATCGTCCTTGGGCCGCTTTTCCAACTCGCTCAGCCGTGCGCGCAACTGTTTCACCTGTTGATAAGCATCATGGTTTCGTATCAGCACGGCCGACATTTTCAGCTGCAGATCCAGCGAGCTCTCCAATTCATTTCGCGCCACATGAACGCGCGGATCCTGTTTTACTTCCAAGGGCTGCCGCTGAACTAGTCCGCCTGCTTTAAGTCCGACTTCGTATTTTCCCGGCAGCACCAGCGGTCCTTCGGGCGGCAGCGGCGTCGAACCCACAATCGCTGCGATCGGGTAGTTGTAAGGCGATTGCACATGAACTGCAGGCGGGTCGGTATACCGCAAGTTCCAAACAAGCCGGTGCATCCCAGGTGATTTCGACAGCGGCTGAGGATGCGCGATCCAGTATTCCGCCACAAATGGAAGTTCACCTTCTTCTTTTGGAAGCGGCGCGCTCGAATAGCTGTGAATCAAATTCCCGGATTCGTCGCGGATATCCACTTGAACGCCGCCGGAAAAATTCGCCGGCAGGTAATAATCGATGATCGCTCCATCCGGAGGATTTTTTCCCGTCGGAACTTCCGGCGGCAGCGGCGTATCCTGATTTTCATCGCGCCGCACGCGTATTGCGGTCCTCGGGGCAAACAGACGCACTTCATCGGAAGCCATGGTTGCATTCACCTGACGCAGCGGCGCCAGATCGTCCAGAATCCAGAACGAGCGTCCATACGTTGCCGCCACCAAGTCGTCTTGCTCGATCGCCAAGTCGTGAATCGATACGACCGGCATGTTCAGTCGCAGCGATTGCCAGTGGTCGCCATCGTCAAATGAAACGAAAACTCCCTTCTCCGTTCCCGCGTAGAGCAGGCCCTTGCGAACGGGGTCTTCGCGCACCGTTCGCGCAAAATCTTTCTGTTCGATTCCGGTTACAATTTCTTGCCAACTTTCCCCATAGTCGCGCGTTCTGAAAATGTGCGGCTTCAAATCGTTCAAACTGTTGCGGTTCACCGCGGCGTATGCCGTGCCAGCGTCAAAGTGCGACGCTTCGACGATGCTTACCGTGCTCCATTCCGTCACTGCCGCCGGCGTCACGTTTTTCCAGGTTTTTCCGCCGTCTTTCGTGATTTGGATGTTTCCATCGTCCGTTCCCACCCAAATCACTCCTTCTCTCATGGCTGATGGCGCGATGGTTAGGGTGGTCCCGCGCCGCGTTTTTGTATCCCTTTCGTCTGCGCGAATCCGCGTGAGATCAGGACTGATTTCATCCCAGCTGGTCCCTGCATTGCTCGTCTTCATCAAAAACTGCGTGCCCAAATAAAGCAGGTGCGGGTCCTGCGGCGAGAAAACCAGAGGGATTGTCCAATTGAACCGGTACTTGCTGCCCTCAGGGATCGGCGCAGGCGAAATATCGCGCACCTGTCCCGTGGCTTTGGAAAGTCGAACCACGCTGCCAAAGGGTCCCGCGTTGTAAACAACGTCCGGGTCCATGGGATCGGGGATGGTATAGCCGCTTTCGCCTGGCCCAACGGGATACCAATCCCGTACCGTGATTTGGCCGTTGTTTCCGCGGCTGGCGATTGCCGCGGTGCCGCTATCCTGCTGCGGTCCGTACACCCAATACGGAAACCGATGGTCCGTCGCGACTCTGTAAAACTCGCCCGTTGGCTGGTTGTACCACGGACTCCAGGTCTCGCCCCCATTTACGCTAATAGTTGCGCCTTGGTCGGTTCCCAAAATCATTCGTTGTGGATTCGTCGGATCAATCCACATGGTGTGGTAATCGTCGCCGCCGGGCGCGCCTTTGATGGCCGTGAAACTCTTTCCTCCATCCGTCGATCGATAGAAATTCTGTAATGGCACGTACACGCCGTCTGGGTTTTTCGGATCCACAAAAATCTCGCCCATGTACCAGGATGTTTCGATCCGCGGATCCTCGGTTATTTTCCGCCACGTCGCCCCGCCGTCATCCGAGCGAAAGAGACCACCTTTTTTCTCCTTGGCATCGATAATCACGTAAATGCGCTTACCGCCCACTCCTGGCGCTACCGCCACGCCCGAGCGCCCCCAATTCACTGTTGGAAGGCCATTACCCGTGATTTGCTTCCAGGTGATTCCGCCATCTTTGGATTTGTAAAGACCGCTGCCCGGTTCGAAAGGTTGATCCTTCAGCTCCGGTTTCCAGATGACATGCCAGAGCGTTGCGTAAACCACTCGCGGATTCCCTGGCTCGAAGCAGAGGTCAACCGCGCCGGTCGTATTATCCTTGAACAAAACCTTCTTCCAATTCTTCCCGCCATCGGTGGATCGGAAAACACCGCGCTGCTCATTTGGCCCATAGCCGTCGCCGATCGCGGCCACAAGTACGATATCTGGATTTCTCGGATCAACCAGGATGCGCGCGATGTGTCTTGAATCTTCCAACCCCAAGTGTTGCCACGTTTCTCCGCCGTTCGTCGATTTGTAAACGCCATTTCCGTACGAAACGTCGCCGTAGACGGTGTTCACTCCTGTTCCCGCATAAATAATGTTGGGATTCGATGGCGACACGGCAATGGCTCCCATAGATGCAATAGACTCTCCATCAAAAATCGGTTTCCAGGTGACGCCGCCATCGTTCGTCTTCCAAACGCCTCCACCGTCCGCGCCCATGTAATAGACGGCGGGATTCCCCGGCACTCCGGCTACGGCATTCACTTTTCCCGCGCGAAACGGTCCAATCATCCGCCATTTCATTTCCGAATACTGGGAGGGAGGAATCTCCTGGGCCGGCGAGATACAAGTGATTAGCACTTGGACAGTCAGTAGAAACGCCAGACCGACTACTCTTCGAATGTCGTTCTTGCTTATCATTAGCTTCCTCGCCCCCTCACGTTCTCGTCTTCTCATGGTTCGTCATCTCCATCGGACGCAGCCGAAGGGTTTCCGGACGGAGGCTTGCTTGTGTCGACTTCAGATAGCTTGGCTTTTTTTAGCTCCTTGTTCAAAGCGGGAATGTCCTGCTCTTTCACCTCTTTCCAACGAGAGATCAAGGAGGCCAGCGCCGCCCTCAGTTCGTTGAATACGGACGCAGCCTGGGTTGTCGGGGCAGCGTCTGCGCTGTCGGCAACAGCCAGCATTCCTGCAAAATGCTGATTGAGCGTCGAGAAGTTCTCCGGTTGCTTTCCGCGTGGCGGCAAACCATAGAAAGCGCTTTGCGCCGCGCCCTCCAGTTCAGCTGCTTTCTTGTCTAACGCCGAGATTGCGTCGGCGAGTTTGCTTTTTCCAGCTTTTGCAGCCAACTCTTTCAATTGCGCACGCAAGGAGCGAACTTGTGGAAGCGCCTCGTAACTTTGGTTCATGCCTTCAACCGACCCGCTTTCCATTTCAAACTGCTTTCGCAAGTCCGCTAGCGAAGTCGTGATGCGTGGATCCATTTTGATCACTAGCGGTTGCGTGTAAGCCTTGCCGTCCACTGTGAGCTTCATCGTGTAATTCCCCGGCAACGCCCACGCTCCTAACGGGTACTTCGGCGTGTCTTGATAAATCGCGGAAATTGGGAATTCATGCTCCAGCGCCTCCGGAGGCGGGTAGTGCATGTCCCACACAAAGCGGTGCATTCCTGCTTCTGCCGAAAGAATTTGCATCGGCCGTACCCAGTACATCGGGATCGGATTCTCCCTGGCGATTTTTTCCATCGGCTCCGCTTTGTCCGTACTGGAGTACCGCCGCACCAGATGCTGCTGCTCATCAAGAATTTCCAGGGTCACTGGAATGGTCGAAGCTGATGCCAGGTAATAGTCGACGATTGCGCCATCCGGCGGATTCTTCCCCGCTGGAAATTCCGGCGGGAGCGGCGTGTCCGGATTGCGGTTCCAGCGAAAACGAATTGCTGTTTGCGGAGCAAAGAGATGTACGCCTTCTTTCGCGACCTCCTCATTCATTTGCCGCAGCGGCGTGATATCATCCAAAATCCAGAATGAGCGCCCATGCGTTGCAACGATCAAATCATCTCCATGCACCGCCAGGTCGCGCATAGACGTATGGGGCAGGTTCAGCTGCAGCGGCAGCCAGTCATCGCCATCGTTGAAAGAAACGTAGACCGACCCTTCCGTACCTGCGAACAACAGCCCCTTTCGTTCGGGATCTTCGCGCACAACGTTGCTCGCGTTTCCATCGGGAATGCCTTTGGTGATTTCCGTCCACGTTTTTCCAAAATCCCGCGTGCGGTAAATGTGCGCGCGCAAATCATCCAATCGAAACGAATTGATCGCCGCGTACGCCGTTCCCGCGTCGAAATGCGAAGCTTCGATGACGGAAACTTTGCTCCAAGGCTTTAGTTGTGGCGGGGTCACGTTTTGCCAGGATTTTCCGCCGTCCTGCGTGATGTGAATCAATCCGTCATCCGTGCCCACCCAGATCGTATTCGCTTCTTTAAAAGACGGCGCTACCGCATAAATCACACCGCGATGTTTTCCTTTCTCAGAGTCGCTCGCAGCAAAAGCTCCCAGATTCGCAGGAATTTCATACGCTTCGCGCGTCAAGTCTGGACTGATGACCTGCCAACTGTTTCCCTCGTCCGTAGTTTTGAAAAGTACATTCGCCGCAAAGTACAGCGTGTGCGGCTCGAGCGGTGAAAAAACTACCGGCAGCGTCCGTACGTAGCGATACTCGCCGCGACGAATCGGCTCGGGCGTAACCTGCGCGTATTCGCTGATGTCTTGTTTGGTGCGCGTCAGCCACGCACCGTAGAGAATGTTCGGATCGAGCGGATCAACAGCGATGTCCCCGTACTCGAAGATGCCTGGCAAGCGCCAGTCGCGAAACGTAATCTCGCCAAAATCGCTGCGGCTCAGTGTTGCAACGGAACCGCTTTCTTGTTGCGCGCCGTACACCCAGTAAGGAAAACGATTGTCCGTCGTGACATGATAGAGCTGTGCAGTTGGCTGGTTGTACCAAGAACTCCAGGTCGCGCCGCCGTTGACGCTGATCACAGCGCCTTGATCGCTTGAAAGCGCGATAACCTGTGAGTTTTCCGGACTGATCCAGATGCGCTGGTAATCGTCGCCGCCCGGTGCCCCTTTGAATCCGACGAACGTTTTCCCGCCGTCCGTGGATTTCCAGGTAGTGGTATTCGCAACGTAAAGAACATCTGGATTGTCTGGCGCAACCGCAATTCCCATTGCTCCGGGGCCGCGACCACCGATCCGGTGATCAGAATTGATAAGCTTCCACGTTTCCCCGGCGTCATTCGAAATGTACACGCCGCCATTCTTGTTTGCTTCCACCGAAGCGTAAACCCGGCTCGGGTCGCTCGGCGCCGCGGCAATGCCGATGCGGCTCAATCCTTCCTCAGCGCCGGGCAATCCTTTCGTCAGTGGACTCCAGTTCGTTCCACCGTCCGTCGATTTGAAAATTCCGCTGCCAGCGATGACAAATGATGCGCCGCTGCGAATCTCCCATGGCGCGACGCGCGCGGCCCAGAGTGTCGCATAAATTGTTTGTGGGTTTGACGGATCGAATGCCAAATCGGCCGCGCCCGTGTTCTCATCTTTGTAAAGAACCTTTTGGAATGTCTGTCCGCCGTCAGTCGAGCGAAAAACCCCGCGTTCCTCGTTCGGGCCATACGGATGCCCTAGCGCCGCAACGAAAACGCGGTTCGGATCCTTCGGATCCACGATAATCGCGGCAATCTGCTGCGCATCGCGCAGTCCAAGATGCGTCCACGTTTTTCCCGCATCGATGGACTTATACATGCCGTCGCCCGTCGCCAGATCGGGCCGCTGCAAACCTTCCCCGCTGCCAACATAAATCACATTGGGGTCGGAGGGTGCGACAGCCAAGGCGCCCACCGAGCCTGTGGGCTGGTCGTCAAAAATCGGATTCCAAGTGTTCCCAAAGTCGGTGGTTTTCCAAACGCCGCCGTTGACGGCAGCCATATAAAAAACGTTAGGGTGATGTGGCGCGCCGGAAATAGCCACGGTGCGGCCGCCACGAAACGGACCGATGCAACGCCAGCGCATCTCCCCAAACAGCTTCTGATCAAAGGTCGAACCGCTCTGCTGATCGGAGGTTGGTTCCTTGGAATGGCCAGCGAGCGCTGGAACCGCGAAAATCCAGCAAAAGATGAGTCCGGCTAACGATCCCCAATAGAACCAATTCCCCTCCAGACCACGCTTACTCAAGCAACGCATCCGACACCTCCCCGAAACCGGAGAGGATACTCTGCAAGGCAGATGGGAGCAAATGCCTGAGAAATTGGGCAAAGGATGAACGGATTTCAGCGGGCAGAGAAGCGGACTGAAAAAAATTGAGGGCGCGTCAGCCGTTAGACTGTTGCGCCCTCTTTCAATTGAGCCGCAAAGTTTTTGAGGCTTCCCGGCTTAATCTGGCGCCGAGAGTAAACCTGCCGTTTTTTTTTGCAAGAGTTTTTTTAAAATTTTGCTTGTGGAAAGCTGTGCACGCCTGTGCAAAAGTGGCTTAGATCGAAACCTCCGGCGGAGACTATGACGCGAGAAGGATTCACAGCATGGCTGCAGAAGTATGGCCTGGCATGGGAAGCACGCGATGCCAAGGCCGCGGCGGAACTTTATGCCGAAGACGGAACCTATCAGGTCACACCGTTTGTCGAGCCAATGCATGGGCGGACGGCGATCCTTGAGTATTGGAGGAACGTCGCGCAAACAGAAGAAAACGTTCAATTTGGATACGAGGTTCTGTCGGTTACGCCAGAGCAAGGTATTGCCCGATGGTGGGCCTGGTTTGTCCGTGTTCCTCCCGGCCTGAAAACCAAGCTCGATGGAATCTTTGTAATCGCGCTCGACGACCAAGGAAAGTGCACACGGCTGCGCGAATGGTGGCATAAACAACAGAACGAGTGAGCATGAATGCGCTCATTCTCCCGCCTTTTTGTGACGTGGGCGGAAAATCTCTCCGGGAAGAGCCTTGAGGAAGTCGCGGCCCCAGATACCAATGAGCAGAGCAGCTCCAAAAAGCATGATGGCATCGAGGCTGGCGCGGCCTTGGCGCGTCCAATAAACCGTGTCTTTAAGATTCAGCCAGAGTGCAAACTCATCTAAGGTTAGCGCAGCACCGACACCATAAAGCAGCGACATCGACCGGCTCGCAAACAAAGACGTCCCTTTGGTCCCTGTTCCTATTTCCACTAACCAACAGAATCCTACGATCAATAGCAACAGAATTCCCCAAACCAAGTGGTGGACATGCGTCCCGCGAATGTAAATGTAATGAAAAGGGGCGATTCCGCGTTCGGCGGCATAAGCCATGAACCGCGCCAACGCTAACGTTAGGAAGAAACCCACGGCTGCAAGGAACAGTCGACGCTTGGGACGATCCTTGACATGCCGGTGAAACAGCTCACCCACTCGCGGATGCCATAGAAACAAAAGGACTAAGCCAATCAGAAGGACAGACAAGGCGAAGAGCCAACTCCATGCCAGCATGATTCAGCCCTCCACTTTAAGAGTAATCGAAATTCGGCCTTGCGCGCGTGGCCTGCTTATTAAATTGAGCACAAGGGAACCTTCGGGCTATTTTCTGGGTTGGCCGGCTCCCTTATTTTGTGAGGAAAGGGGACAACCTTATGAACACCAAGTGGTTCGCGCTCGTGGCCTGTCTATTGCTTGCCGGGGTCTGTGCCGCCAAAGACCATGACGATTATCAAAAGGGGACCTTGCTGCGCATGGATTCGGCTCCCTGCGGCATGCAGGAAAAGGGTGGGAAATCCGTGACCGGTGAGCTGCTGGGGACGGACTCACAGAACAAAAAAACTCAGGAAGTGCTGTGCCAGGAATATGTCCTACAAGGAGAGAAGGTGGTTTACCGGATCCGGCCGAAAGATGACAAACACCCGACATTATTGCCCATCGGCGAGACGGCGCAGTTTCGTCTGCACAAAGACAAGTTGATCTTGAAAGTGGCCGAGGGCGATGACAAGGAACGGGAATACATCGTCGTCTCCATGACTCCAAGGGAAGACCGTCGGGAGGCGGTAGCAAGCAAGAATTAAGCTGAACGAATTCTTGAAGTGGAAAGGAACGGCGCTTGGCAAGAGTCCTAGCGCCGTTTTTGTTTCTGCGTCAAGTTGTGGAACGCGACGCATAAGCGTCGAGACGCTTTTTGTACAGCAACAGCACGCTGGGACCAAAGGAGAGCAGCATGATGGCAATGCCTGTAACGATCCCGAAGCTCGTAACTATCGGCGCTGAACAATCGTGACGACGGCGCACCAGGACATGACAAGTCACCGCTACGAGCAGTTCGAGAATACTGCCGCGCAGCAGCCAGGAAACAATTTGATTCACAACCGCGGAAGAATCGCGCAAGAAAAAGTAAAAGACTATTCCCCAAAAGAGCCAGGCCGCACCGAAGAAAAGGAAGGGATTCGCAAACGTCCCTTCTCCGAATTTATCTCCTTGAACCGCGACGCCTATAGCGCCTATCACCGCGAAAGTGAGAAGCGCGGTGAGGACCGCGGCCACGGCGCAAGACACGAGAGTGTGCGAGCGTGGTTTAAGGCGTTTCTGCGAAGTATCCACCGACAGGAAAAGCAGAAGCGCCTGCCCACCCAAGACAATGACGATGGGAACCCACGCAAGCCATTGCCGATAGGTGGAAAGAACTCCTTGCGAGAATTCACGCATGCCCGAAGGACCGGCAAGCAAGACGGCCATTGGCGTCAGCAAGCCCAAGACAATCAGCGCATAAATGATGGAAATGAGGACGCCCCATTTGCGCATGGGTCCTCCTTGCGGATGGATAGACAGTGTTTATCACAGAGACGAGGCGCCGAACAACATCAGCATTCAAGGAGCATGAGCAGCCACCACACCGAGGTCCGCGATGTTGTCGCCCTTCTTCAGCGAAGGCACAGCGTTGACGTGTAGAACCACGCCGCTAACGGGAGCACGAGGCTCAGCGATAACTTTTCCAAAGTAGTCAGTGATGGTCCCGAGCTTCATTCCGGCGGAAACGTACGTGCCGCGGTTGATCAGCGGGTACCAAATGCCAGGACCGTCCGCGAGAACGTCGGAAAGCTTTTCAATCCAAACCGGATTTTCAATAAAGTGTGGCTCACCAGGAATCATTTTGAGTGCGCGCATCGTGCTGAGCGTCCCGTTGACAAGTAGGTTGACGTCGTCCGTCTCCACTGTTCCCGCGTGACCTGCTTCGACCACAATCGATGGCTTGCCGCGCACAGCTGCGGTGTTGTCGAGATAGCGCGTGGCGTTCGGATCGGTGGGCCGCTCGCTCCAGATAATGATGTGATCGAGCCCGAAAGCCAGAACCATTTCTTTGGAGATGTGATCTTGCTCGGCGTGGCCCGTTGCGCCCCAATAAGCATACGGCCGCAGATTCTCATCGAGATCGCCTCCGTGATAGTCGATGAGATAGTCGCAGCGGTCGACTATTTGCCTTGTGATCGCATAAGAAGTGCGCTCCGTTTGCGTGCCATCTGGCTTCCCAGGATAAAACCTGTTCATGCTTTTATTGTCGATGGGATTGACGTGCGGCACTTTTTGTTCGAATGAAGCAATGTTGACGAGCGGAACGAGAATCACCGTTCCCGTGAGCTGCGCCGGATCAAGTTTTGCGATGAGTTTTTCAATAGCAATGATGGACACGTATTCCGTGCCATGCGCGCCAGAAACCAGCGCCAGAACTTTGCCTGGCTTCGCGCCGTTCACCACCACCACAGGGATATTCGTTCCCGCATCTACCCCCGATGGCACTTCTAGATAGCCCGTAGCTTTTTGCCCTGGCGCCGCAGATGCCGTGCCCACGCTGAAGACAGATTGCGCGTAAGTAAACATGCCAAACAAGAATACAAGTGGTACAGCAGCAAGTAATCTAGCACGGGGGCGCATCACTCACCTCCGGCAGTTTTTGTTTCGGCGGCAGGTTTCTCGGCTGGACGCGCGGGCGCGGCATCGCCTTTGACGTAGTGGTTGTACCACGCCATGAAGCGCTCCATGCGGTCCTTGAT
>JAWOLO010000434.1:0-7034 GCA_033853375.1 Terriglobia bacterium | reverse complement strand
CCTGCGCATCTTTATTCTTTCTCGTTCGAACGTAATCCCGATTGGACCCGCATGTTCGCCGGACAGCAAGAAATCTGGCAATACTTGAAATCCTGCGTCCTGCGCCATGGCCTCGCGCCGTACATCCGTTTCAAAACGCGCTTTTGCGAAGCCGCCTGGAACGAATCCGCCGGTCAATGGCACATCACGGCGAGTCACGTCTCGCGCAGCAACGGCAATTCCACTGGCACGCTGAGTATCCGTGCGCGTGTCCTGATCTCGGGAATGGGCGCGCTCCACGTCCCGCACTATCCGGAAATTCCCGGCATCGAACGCTTCTCAGGCCCTTCGTTTCATTCGGCGACCTGGCGTTCTGACGTGGACTTGAGCGGCAAAACCGTTGCGGTGATTGGGACCGGCGCTAGTGCGATTCAGTTCATTCCGCACATCGCTCCGCTTGCGGGAATGCTTTATATTTTTCAGCGCACGCCTCCCTGGATCGTTCCGCGCCTCGACTTTGGCATCTCCGAAGAATGGCGCGAGCGCTTTCGCCGCATCCCGCTCTTTACCTGGTTCATTCGCAAATTCCTTTTCTTTGCGCTCGAGTGGCGCGTTCTGAGTTTCCTTGGCGACCGCGTCGTCCGCGAACACATGGAAGGAATTGCGCGCCGTCATCTGGAGCAAAGCGTCTCCGATCCTAAGCTTCGGGCCGCGTTGACTCCGCGCTATCAGATCGGCTGCAAGCGCATCCTGCTTTCCGATGATTTTTATCCCGTGTTTCAGCGCCCCAATGTGGAGCTCGTCACTGAACGAGTTGCGGAAATTCGCGAGCGCAGCGTCGTCACTCAGGATGGCGCGGAGCGACCAGTCGACGTCTTAATCTACGGCACCGGCTTCCACGTCACCGAGCAATTTATTGGCATGAAGCTCTTTGGCCGCGGCGGCATTGAAATTCACGATGCCTGGCGCAACGGCTTGAGCGCTTATCTCGGCGTGACCGTCAACGGCTTCCCGAATCTTTTTATTCTTCTCGGTCCCAACACGGGCCTGGGACACAATTCTGTCGTGCTGATGATCGAAGCGCAGGTCGGCTACATCATGAAATGCCTGAAGCTGATGCGCGAGCGCAGCATTTCTGCGATGGAAGTCCGCGCCGAATCGCAGCAGCATTTCATTGCAAACCTTCGCGACCACATGGCGCGCACCGTCTGGCAATCTGGCGGCTGCCGCAGTTGGTATCAGGACGCGCACACCGGCGAGAACACCACCCTTTGGCCCGGCTCCGTCATTCAATACTTCCGCGCCATGCGCTCTGTCGCCACGTCCGAATACCACCTTCGCCCGGCCTCTCCCTCGCACTGAAGCGCGCTCCCTCTTTTCTCTTGGTCGCGTGTTGCCAATCGCATCTCCTGAGGCTAGAATCGCCCCACTTAGTTCGGCCCACCATCTGCTTTTCAAAATCAGGAGGGGATTATGAAAGCAAGAACGACGGTCCTTACCCTGGCATTGTGTCTGGTCGGAGCAGCAGTATGCTTCGCCGCCGATGATTTCATGGGAACCTGGAAGTTGAACGAGGCCAAGTCGAAGATCGGCCCGGGAGTCCCGAAGAACACCACGGTTGTGTACGAGGCTGCTGGCGACAGTGTGAAAATCACCATCGATGGCACCGACGCCGATGGCAAGCCCACCCACAACGAGTGGACCGGAAAGTTCGACGGGAAAGACTACCCCGTCACAGGGGATCCAAGTTCAGACGCGCGGGCGCTTAAGAAGGTCGACGATCATACGATCACGTTTTCCGTCAAGAAGGGCGACAAGGTAATTACTACCGGCCGCATCGTCCTGTCCGCCGACGGAAAAACCCGTACTGTCACCACGACCACCACGGACGCCAAAGGCAAGAAGGTAAGGAGCACCGCTGTCTACGACAAACAATAGGGAACTTGCACAAACTTCCAAAAGAGCTGAGGCGTCCCAGCCAGGCCTTCACTGGTGCGCGACTGTGCCGTTCCGGCGGATGCCGGGTGCTATGCCTTCGTGCTCTCTGAAACGACGCGGAAAACCGGGTAACGGGCGGCCACCCGTTCGAACTCGGAGAGCGGCGCGTCTTTGTCCACCGCCACATGCGCCCTCGCCCCGGGCGCTCGCCTCAGGTAGGCCTTCAAAATGGGAGCACGCCGGTCAGTGGGAACCTCCTCTAGACGGACCTCCTCGCGACGTCCATGACGGAGTGTCACATAGCCACCTGCCGCCTTTGCATTGCGAACCCAATTCGCGTCTGGCCCCAGCATGGAGACCAGGAATCGTTCACCTTCGACGATAGCCATAACGACCGGCAGCCTCAGGGTGCGGCCGGTTCGCCGCCCACGCACCTCCAGAGTCACCAGATAATCGGGCGCAATCCCGAGCGCGTGCACGAAAGCCGAGCCCCGGTTGGCAACACTCGCCATCCAATTCGGGCGTCCGCCGCGATAGAGCGAGCGCCTCACGCGATAAAGCCATTCCCTCAGACTCATTGGCAAGATGCCTCAAATTTTTCTTCGCCCTATTGCCGCAAACCTTTCAATATTTCCTGACGCCCGAAAAATCTGTGACGTCAGTTACATCGAGGAGTGACAAGTGAACGGCCCCGCCTGCGCGTCTGCTGCCATTTGTCACAAAGTGAAGGGTGTGCGAAAATTGGCTTGAGAAAAAGAATGAGGAAAGTATGAGTACTTCTCTCGGAAAACATGCGACGCTGACGAAGCCCGAAGATTTCGGCAACCTGCTCCAGGACGAAGGCATCATCTTTACGCAACTGGACAAGGCCGTGAACTGGGCGCGCAAAAGCTCCATCTGGCCGCTCGGTTTCGGCCTCGCTTGCTGCGCCATCGAAATGATGTCCATGGCCGCGGCGCGATTTGACGTGGCGCGCTTCGGCGCGGAAGTCTTTCGTCCATCGCCTCGCCAGGCCGACCTGATGATCGTTGCCGGCCGGCTTTCGCAAAAAATGGCTCCGGTCGTGCGCCAGCTCTACGATCAAATGCCCGAGCCCAAGTGGGTGATTTCCATGGGCGCTTGCGCCACTTCGGGCGGCGTCTTCAACAACTACGCCATCGTGCAAGGCTGCAATCAAGTGATTCCTGTGGATGTTTATGTTCCCGGTTGCCCGCCGCGCCCGGAAGCATTGCTCTATGGCATTCTCCAGCTACAGAAAAAAATCGAAAACGAAAAGGGCTCGTTTAAGCGCGCGCTGAATCTCGCTTAGTAGCACGGACCTGCCTGTCTCGCAGACAGGCTTTGGTCTGTGCCCGTGTGGGCCATGCCCAAATCCGTCCAGCTGCCGTGGGTTTTCACACTGATGCTGTTCCTTCCAGTTTTCGCCTGCGGCTGTCACGTCTACCGCGATTCACTCCCACCCACTCCGCCTCCTCCTACACAGGGCTACACCCTCGTTTGGTCGGACGAATTCAATGGCCCGGATGGAACTGCTCCCGACTCTTCGAAATGGACTTACGACCTCGGTGGCAAAGGCTGGGGCAATGGCGAGCTTGAATGCTACACCAACCGTTTGCAGAACGCGCACATCCAAAGCGGCAATCTTGTTATCACCGCGCAACAGGAAAGCGCTTCCTTTGCATGCTCCGACGGCGCCTCAAACAATTACACATCTGCTCGGCTCAAGACTCAGGGGCTGTTCAGCCAAGCCTACGGGCGATTTGAAGCGCGCATCAAAATTCCCGCGGGGCAGGGAGTGTGGCCCGCCTTCTGGATGCTTGGCAACGACATCACTTCCGTTGGCTGGCCCGCCTGCGGCGAAATTGACATCATGGAAAACATCGGCAGGGAGCCTGGTACCGTTCACGGCTCGCTTCACGGACCTGGCACGGCGAGCCGGACAAGCGATCTTACGTCTATCTTCACTCTGCCTGCTGGCCAGGCATTCTCAAATGATTTTCATCTTTACGCCGTCGAATGGGAGCCCGGCGTCGTCCGCTTTTACGTCGACACCAATCTTTACGCCACTTTCACGCAATCCCGATGGCCCGCGCGCGGTACTTGGGTCTTCGATCATCCTTTCTTCATCCTCCTGAACGTTGCCGTCGGCGGCACTTGGCCTGGCTCTCCCGACAACACGGCGCAGTTCCCCCAACCAATGCTCGTCGACTACGTCCGCGTCTACGCGAAACAGCCGAACTAACTCATCCTTCGTGACTTGTTGTGACTTGTGATTCGTCACTGCTGACTCGCAGCTCAGGCGAAGTATTCCATCACTCGCGTCTTTTGTGCTTTTCGACCGACTCTTCGTTTTTTCCCGCGTTTTCCGTGTCCTCTGTGCTCTCGGCGTTCTCTGTGTTAAAACTCTTCTTTCCGGCAGCTCAGAAGGGAGGGAATAATTCCATGACCGCATCACCCGCAACAGCGTCTCCCGATCCTGCTCGCCAGCTTCTGCGCCATACTCTCGCCACCGTCGCCTATCGCGCCGGTAAAGCCTTGCGCGGCGCGCCCGATCACTTTGCCACATACCACATCGGCGACAAGACGCGCACGCCCGCGCAAATTCTCGCGCACATGGGAGATCTCTTTGATTGGGCGCTTTCCATCGCGCTAGGCAAGCAAGCCTGGCGTGACTCCGCGCCGCTGCCGTGGGACGCGGAAGTCGCGCGCTTCTTTGCCGCCGTCCAAAAGTTTGACGATTGCCTGGCTTCCTCCGAGTCCCTTCACGGTTCCGCCGAAGGACTGTTCCAAGGCCCCATCGCGGACGCGCTGAATCACGTCGGCCAGATCGCCATGCTCCGCCGCCTGGCTGGCTCGCCCATCCTGGGCGAGAATTATTTCAAAGCTGACATTACCGCTGGCCGCGTCGGGCTCGAACAAGCCGCTCCTCGCCGCGAATTCGAGTGACATTCCAATCGCAGTCGGCTTTGAATCGCGAACGAACGTTTCGTCACAAGCCGCTGTGACCGATACTCTTGCTCTTACCTACCGCTCCGACTAGAGTTAGCGGGCTATGAAAGCGCGCGTCCTCCTCTACTGCCTCCTCGGCGGCCTGCCGCTCCTCATCGCCGCGTTGGGCGCGGGACACTTCGCTTGGTGGTGGCTGTCTGGGATTTTGTTCGCGGCTTCGTTCGTTCCCGTAGCGCTCTTCGGCCCGCGCACCGCACTCGGCCAATTCGCCGTCATCGCGCCGGTGCTGATGATTGTCACGGTGCTTTGCACTTGGTCCGAAGCGCTGCTGTTCGTCCCGAAATTCAGCGAGCATGCTGTCCGCGATCTTCTCGGCAGCATCGTCATGTATCTGATTCTCGCCGCAGTCTTGGCCTTGCTGGCGCGCCTTCTGAAACTGTCCAAACCGTTCGATCTGCTGCCCACACATCGCTCTCTTCCAGGCGCAGCCCTTGCGGTTCTTCTCTCCGGCTTGGCGTATGTTCTCTATTATTTGGTCTTCGGTGCCATCACCTATCAATACTTCACCAAGGGCTACTTCCCGGAGGCGGAGCAAGCCGTCGCGCGCCTGGGCCTGTGGTTCTGGGGCATCCAATTTGCTCGCGGGCTGTTGATGACTCTCGCAGTCGTTCCCGTCATGCTGGCTCTGCGCATGAAGCGTTGGCACGCCGCGATTGTGGTTGGCCTGCTGATTTGGATCACTGGCGGGGCGGGTCCTCTTGTGGTTCCCAACGACATGATGGGAGGAACGCAGCGCCTGATTCATACCGTGGAGATCTTCACCCAGAACTTCTCGCTTGGCCTCACTGCAGTGCTGCTCTTCCGCCCGCGCTCAACTCAAATAACCTCCAGCCAACCTGCAGTATCTTTGCCGGCAACCTAATCCCGGCAGACTCGTCGAGTTGAAGCGACCTCATCTCATGACTTTTATCGCGTAACTGCTGTGGCCGCTTCTTTCAGGCACCGTTCGCGGGCAACCCCGACCACCAACCAGTTGTGCGCCAATTTGGAAAAGCGTCGATTTCTTTTTTTGTTTGCTGTTCCATTACATTCTTTATGTTATTATCAGCCGCAACAGTACGGTCCCAAGTGACTATGACCATGTAAGCGGTTCAAACGCTACCAGGATCGGGTCTAAGGCCACGAAGACCGCGCCACGGTGGAAATCACTTAAGCTGAGCGTCGGTCCTTTCCACAAAAGCCGCGCACAGTTAAAAGTGACAAAACCGGACATTGCGTTTCATCTGTTTTTTCCGTCACACGGGCCCCTCAAAACTCTCGCATTCGGAAGAGGCACGACATGATTCTTTCCGAGCGTCTGCGCACCATCCGTGAACAGAAGAATATGACTCAAGGAGACATCGAAGAGCGCACGGGTTTGAAGCGTTCTTACGTCTCTCGTTTGGAGCACGGCCGCACCATTCCTTCGCTGGCCACACTCGAGAAATTCGCTCTCGCGCTGGATGTCCCGCTCTACCATTTTTTCTACGACGGAGAAACTCCTCCGAAAACCTCGTCTCTTCCGCGCGCGGTTCAGGCTCCCGACGGCGACGACTGGGGCCTGGACGGCGACTCCGCCCGGTACCTGCATCGCTTGGGGCTCCTTCTTCGCCGCATCAGCGAAAACGACCGCAAAATGCTCGTTCACTTCGCCTCTCAACTCATCCGCCGGAAAAAATCTTAGCCAGGCGCTCTCGGTCCGGCCGCTCGTGCCCCTTTCGTTGTCATCCCGCCTGCCTTGAGCGCAGCCGATGGGAACCCGGTCGCGCTTGCCCGCGGTGAGCGGGCGTAAAGCGTTGTCGCGAACGGGGTGAGGCCTGCCTGCCCCAGCTTGCTTGCTACCTGCCCGCGGCAGGCGGGCAAGCAGGCCAGGGATCTGCTTTCCGCGCCATTTCGTTCCGCCGGGCAGGCGTCGTTCTATGGTAGGGTCGGCCTTCCGAGGCCGACCGATTTTCTTGGCCGGGTGCCCCAGGTTCGATTCGTGAACCTGGGTCTTGGCAGGTGGGCGGGCATAGACCGACACAGGAGGAGGGTGTGTGTTTCTCTCTCATATTCCTCTGCGGACTCTACCCCTGTGTTTTCTTTCTCTTACGCCAATCACGTTCGAATGACGTCCCCTAGGCAGCCCT
>JAWOLO010000433.1:0-5617 GCA_033853375.1 Terriglobia bacterium | reverse complement strand
CGATCTGGCATGGAATAAGCCGGCGGTAAGCGGGAATCAAGGCAGTCAGTTCAGCGGCGGCGTTGGCAAGAAAGCCCGGCCATCCAGCGGCAATCTGGGTAAAAATGCCGAGTGCCAGGCCGGGCTTTCCTGCCATAAGCGCCTGCCGGGCGCGCCGCAGCCCCTCGCCCACTTCGCCGCTGCGCTCGATGCGGTCTGAGGATAGGTGCAGACCGTCCGCGCCATTGACGACGGAGGCTGGCTCGTAGATCATCGCCCCGGCGAAGGACGATGGCGAGGCGACCAACGCCTCGAGCGCCACCGGCCCGCCCGAGGAGTGCCCGTAGAGGAAAACGGGCGCCCCGATCGTCTTGACCATGGCAAGAACGTGTTCGACTTCTTCCGCGACCGTGCAGGGAGAGCCATGCAGTGGGTCCGTTTTGAGATCAAGCCGGTATTGGCGGCGATGCAGCCGGATGACCCGGTAGCCCCTTGCCAGTCTGGCTGCGACCTTTTCGTAGCTCTTGCCGGTATCCATTCCGGGATGAAGGATGAGAATGACTCGCCCCTCTCCCTCAGCTTCTGCGCGAACGCTTGTCCCGTCCGCCGCCGTGGCGGTCAGCAGGTGGGTTTCCTCTGCGTTCCCTTTGCGATTCTCCATAGAAACCATCTCCTTATCACTGATAAATTTGAGCCCATGTGATATACTACCTTATCAATGATAAGGAGTCAAGTATGAGCCAAAAAACGAGGAGTGAAGAACATCGACCATCCCTGGACCGAGCGACGGTGGTCCAGACGGCCTTAGAGCTTCTCAAAAGAGTCGGACTCGACAGGTTGACGACCCGACGTCTCGCAGACGAGCTAGGAGTCAAGTCGCCTGCACTCTACTGGCACTTCCACAACAAGCAAGAACTCCTGGACGCGATGGCCGACGCCCTCATTCGGGGAGCAGGCATGGGCCCACCGCGTTCCGGTGAGACCTGGCAGCAGTGGCTGGCGCGTCGTGTGCGCGCCTATCGAACATCCCTGCTTACCTATCCTGATAGCGCTCGGATCATCACCGAAGCACGGCAGCTCAGCCCTGCCGCCATTCGTGCCTTTAATGAGGAGCTTTCGGCGATGGTGGCCCTGGGCTTCGACCCCGTTCAGGCACTGCGCACCATCACTGCGCTCACCAACTATGTCAACGGCTTCATCCTTCAGGAGCAAAGCTCGCGGCCACCCGCGACACCTGAGCCTGTTTCCCGTGATACTCTCGCAGAACTTTTGAGTGAAGAGCAAACAGCTCCCCTTCTTGTCGCGTTGGCCGAAGGTGGGAGTCCCTACAACGAAGCGTCTTTTGAGTATGGGCTTCAAGCCCTGATTGAAGGATGTGCTGCCGCCTTGAATCGCCGCGCAGAGATCAAGGACGTGAGTGGCCCGCTCGCCGGACCCAACGATTGAAAGGTCTGTTTCCGAATCACCGCCTGGTTGGCTTACTCTTTGATGCTTCTTGAAGGAAAACTGATCGTCATCTTTCCTTTCGTTCTCTGGCAAGTCGTATCTTTGTGCGAAAAACACCCAGGGAAGCCAGATGGGAAGATCAGTCTCGTGGGAAACAATGCAGAAACTGTTCAGCTATGAACTCTCGTTGCGCAATCCGTGGGTTCTAGGAGAACAAGAATGAACGTGGTATGCTTGCGTGAGCATATGAGGGAAGAGTTTTCACGACCTCGTTGCGCATTCCGTGGGATTGGGAACTGGCTCATAACGTTGGTTGGAGCAAAGGCTCACCTCGTGGTAATTCTCCCAAGAGCATTGCCGACCGCTCTCGGGCCGACAATCTTTTGCTTCTCTGCCGCAACTGTCACAAACCAGCTGACGACAATGGAGTCATTGGTTGCTATTCCGTTGAGGTGCTTCAGCGCTTTAAGCAGGAGCACGAAGCTCGCATCCGCTTCCTGACTGAGATAGGTGCTGACCGCAAAGCCTTGGTGATACGTCTTGTTGGTCCCGTGCGTGGCGTGAGTCCTGAGCTGACATATGACACAGTGTTGGCTGCTACCACAGCCGTCGGGGTCTTCCCGGCTACGTTACCAAACGCCTATCGAAATGCCATCGAGATCGATCTCCGTGAGTATAGCGAGGGAACGCCCGAGGGTTTTGAGGCCTGTACAGCAAAGATTAACGACTATGTGGCGCCTATCAACGAAGGCATCAAGCGCGATAAGATTTCCCGGCTAGCGGTCTTCGCCTTCGCTCGTATTCCACTGCTTGTTCATTTGGGAGCGCAGCTCGATGACAAGGTTCCAATGTTGATCTTCCAGCGGCGACGCGTTAATGATGAAAATGCGTGGCGCTGGCCTCTCAACCCGCCAGAGCCACCACTGTTCGGATGCGACAAGCTACAGGATAGTGGCTCAAGCCGAGTCGCACTCGTACTCAACATCTCTGGCACTATCCACCTTCGCGAGTTGCCTCGCGATATCCAAGAGACGTACACCATTTATGACTTGGCTCCAATTCCACCCGCTGTGAGCGGGCCAAGCTTAATTTCTAGTCCGGCAGCGTGGGCAAGTTTTGAGCGCACCGTTCGTGGCTTTCTCGCACACGTTGAGAAGGAGCATGGAAAAATCCCTGAGATTGCTATCTTCCCCGCCGTACCAATCTCTTGTGCTATCACGCTCGGTCGAGCACTTATGCCGCATGTCTCACCATCGCTCGTTCTCTTCGACCGCAACGAGCAGAATGAATTCTTCCGTGCATTGGAGGTACGACGATGAAATTTGTAGATGACTTTGAGGCCCTCCTCCGCGACGAGGTGAATCTCAATCAGACCCGGATCGATCGTTTACAACAATCCGTAGACGCTATCGAGGATGTGCTCTCAGGATACGAGATCTTTAGTAAGATCTTCCTGGACTTGATTCCGGCCGGGTCAGGGCACATCGAACAATCATTCGTCCTGTGAGGGAAAATGATGAATTCGACGCTGATGCGCTGCTGTATGTCAAAGAGCGCACTGATTGGCGGCCAAAGGACTACCTTGAGCAGCTCTGGTCCGCGTTTCGCAGCCACGGCACCTACAGGGCTCTCGCTCAGCGAAAAACCCGCTGTGTACGCATTGACTACGTCGGCGATTTTCACATTGATGTCGTCCCCTATTTAGAGCGTGCCGGCTCGCATTATGTGACAAACCGCTGCGAACCTGAGGGAGCGGGCCGCTTTGAAGCATCGGATCCAGAAGCGTTCACCGCGTGGATAGACGAGCGCCAACGGCTGACGAACGGGCACTTTATCAAAGCGATACGCCTGGTAAAGTACCTGCGAGATTTTAAGGACAACTTCGAATGTAAGTCCATCATCCTGATGACCCTCTTCGGAAATCAGATAAACCCGATCGAGGCCGGCTTCTCTCCCGAATTATACGCTGATGTTCCATCAACACTTGTCACGCTGATCGGGAAGCTTGCTCATTCACTTCCGGCCACCATGCCTGCTATTCTGGACCCTGCCGGCACGGGTGAAAACTTCTCGGAACGATACAGGGGGAGTTGGAACTTCACCAACTTCCGCACGCTTATCATCAACTATGCCAACCAAATGCGAGCCGCCTACGAACAAGAGAACCGGGACATATCGATTACGAAATGGCGTCGTGTCTTTGGGGACAAATTTAAGCCGGGTGTTATCGCAAGAAAGGCCTTGAGCGAGACCTTCTCCGCCTCAGTTCCATGGGTAGGTGAAAAGTTCATCGACCAGCGACCATACAATTTCCCCATGCGCATTGACCCGAACTTCCGCGCGCGGATCACTGGTCGCGTCACCGGTCTTGTTACTGAGCAAGGAACTCGACGCAATGGTTTCCGCCAGTTTGAGCTTGCTAAACAAGGGAACCGGGTACCGAAAAATCGACATTTGCAGTTCACTGTAGTAACCAATGTTCCAGCACCCCACAAGGTGTACTGGAAGGTGCGGAACGGCGGGATCGAGGCCAGCACTGCACAAGCATTGCGAGGAGAGATCAGTGAAGACCCGGGCTCCAAGCAAAAGACAGAGACGACTCTTTATACTGGGCACCACTACGTCGAATGCTATATCGTGAAGGGCGGAGCCGTTGTCGCTCGGGACCGACAAGATGTCATTGTCCCAAAGAAGTGGTAGAACAGGGGCTTGAGAGGTGAGAAGAAATAGGGATGCCTAAATAGGTCCTGTATGAACAACAGTGGGAAGACAGCGATCAGCTCCGCTAGGAATTAAATAACGTCAGGCACCCTCAGACAGTACGCAGACCTGCTTGCTCGAATAGAAGAAGTGCTACCGTTAGTGCTTTAATCACTGATATCTTGACGAGGAGATCCACTCGCTCACTTGATACCGGATTGGGTCAGCCATCAGTAATCGTCCGAAATTGGTACCAAGAGGTCGGGTAGGAACAAACTGTAAGGATCTCTGGTAGCTGTTGTTTACTGCAAGAATCCCGGCAGGGTAGCTCCTTCCTACGCATTGAGGAAGTTGCCACACCAGGAAAACTCCCGACTGACGCGTACCGCATTTTCCGGCACCTTGTAGACACGCATCGTGCGGTTGCGTTCTTTGATCCACCAGCCGATCGCGCGCTCACAGGCATTGTTGGTGCCATCGAGTGTTTCGCCTTGGGGTCCTTTCCACGTGCGGTAGCGCGTCAAGCCATGCCACAGGTTCCAGCGATCGAGAAACAACAGACGTAGGCGATAGGCGAGACTTTGGTGCTCCACTTCTTGCGGCGGCGCGGCGTCCAGATAGCGTCGGTGCATAGCTTCTACTTCCGTGGCCTGCTTCCGTTGTCGGCTCTTGACCAGTTCCCCCTAAGCGTGTTAAGCCGGCTGCTGCTTGCTCTGGACTCACGCCAATAGGTGGAGCGAGCCATCAGTATCTTTGGCTACCAACGGCTAGCAGAGCTCAATCAACGCCTCGGTGTTGCGCAACACATGCGCTTTACAGACCTGGTGCTGCACACCAACCTCATCGGTGACCAGCACCTGGGCGCCCACACTCTTGGCAATCGGCTCATACTTGGCCATCTGATGGTAGACACATACCGGCTGTAAGAACTGGCGGGCCACTCCGCTTGTCTAGACAAGCGGAGATGGTGTACAATGCAGGGCAAAACGTCAACCAGCGAGGTGTCTGTGATGCGAAGGCCCAATCGCCCTCGTCGCGAACGAACGCATGACTGGCAGAAAATCCAACAATATACCCTCTGGCCCGAGCAGCAACTGTATGAAAAACTTCGCCCCGTGGTCCTCTTTAACGAGAGCGCTGCGGAACGAGCCAGAGAGACCGGTACCGCCGAGCGAACACTGCAACGGAAGGCGGAGCTGTTCGAGTCGCGTGGTATGGCCAGTCTCTTCCCCAAAGAACCTGCTTCTCCGTCCGATGATGCGCGTGAATTGCCTCCCGACAGGCGCCAACTCATCGTTGATCTGAAGGCCGAGCATCCGGCCTTTCGCCCGCATGAAATCGCGACCGTTTGTTATGTGCGCTTTGGCAGACGCCCCTCCCATCATACCGTTCAGCGTGTGCTCGCCTCTGGGCCGCAGCCATCGATCACTACCCGGCGCTTCCCTCCCTATGGCGAGATTGCCAATGGCTACGAACGCCGCCGAATCGTCGT
>JAWOLO010000432.1:0-4492 GCA_033853375.1 Terriglobia bacterium | reverse complement strand
GGAGTGCGGCGGGCAAACCGCACAGGCAAGATTGCCTGTGCCACAGACCCTTCAGAAGTTGCTCCAGAAGATTCTATTGGCTCGCCCCGAGGACTGGAAATGTCCAGTGCAGGCAGCGAATACTTTGCTTACTTCAAGCGAACCCATTCTTCCCACTCCACCGCGGCGCGTGGCCGAATGAGGCCTGAGTCCGCGGGCACGCTCAAACCCTAAGGGCTATTTACCTCCTTGGCTTTCTTTATCTCCCTGACCGGGAAGTGGCGGCTTGAGCTTCCCGACAGCCAGTTCATCCAGCTTGCGGAGCCGCCCGCTGAGTTCGGCGTCGCTCAAGCGCCGCTCGCGGTACAGCGAGCGCAGATGCTCCTCGGCCGAGCGCTCTCCTTTTTGCGAGTTGCAATCCACGCAGCAAGACACGAGGTTCCGATAGGAATTCCGTCCCAACTGCGCCAGCGGCACAACGTGGTCGAGGCACCGCCTTCTGGGAGTGATCCGCCGCAAACAATAAAAGCATTGGCCGCGCTCGCGCTCGTGAATGGCCCGGCGCAGGTTCTGCTTTCCCAGGAAGTCCGCCTCCTCAATATTGATCACCACTCGCGGTGCGGGGGCTAGCCGCTGGGCCAGCGTTTTCGCGCCGCATACCCCCTTCACCTCCAAGGGGAGCCGCACGCGCACCACGTGATGGGCCCGGTAGTTTCGTTCGACTAAGTACAAGACGCCTCGCGAAACCAGGCGTCGCACCGTGCCGCGCGTGCACTTGGGACTGAGGCCAACGCCGCGGGCCAGCCAGGCAATCGAAAACCGCAACTGTGGCTTGCCTACGAGCCGGCTGTGGCGGAAAAGATGCGAATAGACGGCGCGGTCCGCCAGCGAAAAATTCATCTGCGGCGCGAGCAGGTCCTCCATTTGTTTCCACACGAGTGCAGCATTAGGTTTTTTGTTTTTCATGGTTTCAGTCCTGGGAATTGGATAGTCGACAGTTGACGGCTAACAACGGAAAGAAAAGACAAAGACGCAACACAGAGACCACCGAGGCCCGAGCACAGAGATCACAAAGAAAACAATCGCGGGTGCAGGTTTAGATGTAGCGCCGGCTTGCCCTGAGCCCCCGAAGGGCTTGCCCTGAGTCCCCAAGGTCTAGCCCTGACGTAGTCCAAGGGGCTTTCCCGCGTCTGCCGCGGTTAGCGGGCGAAAGACGTTGTCGCGGGTCCCGGCGGCTTCGCCGGGAAGCCCGGCATCATTTTTTGTTTGTCATTCCGAGCGAAGCAGGCCGACTTCTTTCTTCCGCGTTCGCTCTGCCCGCGGTTTTTGCGTTACGTGCGCTTCGCCGGAACGAACGCGTCGGCCTGCGTAGTCGAGGAATCTCTCTTAGCTCTTGCAGTTGGGGAGGATCAGATCCGCACTTGAGAAGCGCCGGAGGCATTTGCCTAAGGCGCGAATGGAGTAGGGAGGGGCCGTGATTTCTCTATGACCTCTCTGTTCTTGGCTCTGTGATCTCTGTGTTGAGTCTTTGAGAAGGAGACGATGGCTACAGGCCGGAATCCGCGATGGCGTGGCCCCGAAAACAAAACGCCCCGACTCGTGTCAGGGCGCAGTTCTTTACACGAGTATTTATACCCGAATCGTAATCCACTTGTCAAGTACAAAAGTGTAAATTTGTAATGCGTTGCAGGAAAAGACCTTATCCTGTCCGCTGCATTCGAATGGCACGTTCGCCGAGGAAACTCGGCGTAGCGCACCGCTAGTGAGAAGACCTGAAGAGGCGGCCGACGGCAGCCGCCGCGAGCGCGATGAGGTAGAGGGACCCCTCCACCAGGAAGCACGTCAGTCAGCCTTTGAACGTGGGCCGTTTCATTTCCTCAAATAGATTACTCCGATTTGAGAGGCACCAGCTGAGTTTCTGGCTTGAAAAAGTAAGTTCTCTGGAAGTAGAACGCTACATTCACTAACGCAATCATGGCTGGAACCTCCACAAGCGGGCCGATTACCGCCGCGAATGCAGCGCCAGAATTGATTCCAAAGACAGACACGGCAACCGCAATGGCCAACTCGAAATTGTTTGAGGCGGCTGTAAAGGCAAGCGTGGTCGTCTTTGAATAATCAGCACCCAACCTGCTTCCCATGTAGAAGGACACCAAAAACATAACAACGAAGTAGACGAGTAGCGGAATAGCGATGCGGATCACGTCGAGGGGCAACCTCACAATGTACTCACCCTTGAGAGAGAACATCACCACGATGGTGAAGAGCAGCGCAAACAACGTCACGGGGCTTATCCGGGGAACGAATACATGGTCGTACCACTCTCGTCCCTTTAGACGAAGTAAGAAGGTTCGGGTGAGAAACCCGGTTAGAAACGGAATGCCCAGATAGATGAACACGCTGCGAGCGATTTGCCCAATAGACACGTTTACAACAGCACCTTTAAGGCCAAACCAGACAGGCAGCACGGTGATGAAGACCCAGGCGTAGATTGAGTAGAAAAAAACCTGAAACAAGGAGTTGAAAGCCACCAGCCCCGCAGCGTATTCCGAATCGCCCTTGGCCAGTTCGTTCCACACGATGACCATTGCTATGCACCTTGCAAGACCGATCATAATGAGTCCGGCCATGTATTCGGGATAGCCGCGCAGAAAGAGTATGGCGAGCACAAACATCAGAATCGGTCCAACCACCCAGTTTTGAGCGAGTGAGAGCGCGAGAACGCGCCTGTTACGAAAAACTTCGGGTAGTTCCTCGTATTTCACTTTGGTGAACGGCGGATACATCATCACAATGAGGCCGATTGCGATAGGAATCGAAGTTGTGCCGGCGCTGAAGCGGTTGAGAAGCGGAACAACACCCGGTAGCACCCACCCTAAGAGGACGCCGAGCGCCATCGCTCCAAAAATCCATGCAGTTAAATAGCGGTCGAGAAACTTGAGCCTACTGGTTGTATTCATATGGAACCTCTTGCTGTTGCACTCCCTTACAGAGTCCCAATTCTGTCAATTTCTTTCTTGATGGCCAGACTGTCGAGACTGGAAAGGGGCAGGCACAGAAAAAGGCCGATCCTTCGGTCAAGCATTATGAATGCGTCCCGAAAAGCTTTCTCAATCTGTTCAGGCGTGCCTTCAACCGCCGCTGGGTCGGGCACTCCCCAATGTGCGGTCATAGGCTGTCCCGGCCAATAGGGGCAGACTTCTTTCGCCGCGTTATCGCAGACAGTAAAAACGAAATCCAGGCGAGGAGCACCCGGTTTTGCAAATTCGCTCCAATCCTTGCTCCGCAGTCCAGCGATGGGCAGCTTTGCGGCTTCGATTTGGCGAAGCGCCGCAGGATGGACGGCGCCTTTCGGGTGACTACCTGCACTGAAAGCAGTGAAATTGGGAAATCCCTTTCGGTTCATGATGGCCTCGGCCATGATGGAACGAGCCGAATTACCAGTGCAGAGAAACAAAACGTTATATTGTCCGTTCACAACCACCTCTGGGAAAGCGAGCACCTAACGTCTTGCGGTTTTTGTCGCTTCTCCCCTGCATCACTTCCCGAATTTCCCCAGGTGACCCACAAACCCCGCGCCCACCGCAGCAGTTCTCCATCAAAAAGTTCGTGAGCCGGTTCACGTTTTCGAGATTCGCGTAGTACGTGATAGACCGCCCGTTTTTGTGTGAATCGATGAGTTGCGTTGCGGCGAGAACGTTGAGATGGAACGACAGGGTTGGGTTTGGCAATCGCAGTCGCTGAGCAATCGCTCCAGCAGGTAACCCGTGGGGCGCGTGCCGCACCAATAGCCGAAAGATGCTAAGCCGCGTCTCTTGTGCCAATGCCGCCAAAGAATCGACTGCTTGTAACGTTTTCATATTTCCAGAACAGTGGAACTATAAATCGGCGGCCTTTGCGTGTCAAGGTCATTAGGTCCCGATACGTCGAATAACCGAAATCTGTCCCAACACAGGCAAAATGAGTCGGTTTGACCCCGTCGAGAGGCAACGGTAACATTTTTGTCTCGATACGAGAGTGTCTCGCGCTGCATTCCGCACGGTCCCAGATGCAGGCAGCCCCGTTGAGAGCCAGGAGGAAGTATGGCCACAGCTGTCGCCCCCAGGGTTTTCAAGAATTTCATCAATGGCGAGTGGATGGAGTCGCGCTCCGGCAAAGCTTACGAAAATCGCAATCCGGCGAATACGGATGAACTGGTCGGAATGTTCGTTTCCTCGACCGAGCAAGATGTCGACGCGGCCGTGGATGCCGCGACGGAAGCGTACAAAAAGTGGCGGCTCACGCCTGCGCCAAAGCGCGCGGAAATTCTGTTTCGCGCTGCCGAACTGCTGGTGCAGCGTAAAGAATCCCTTGCGAAGGACATGACTCGCGAAATGGGCAAAGTCTTGGACGAAGCACGCGGCGACGTGCAGGAAGCCATCGACATGACTTATTACATGGCCGGCGAGGGCCGTCGCCTGTTTGGCCAGACTACGCCTTCGGAATTGCCAAACAAATTCGCGATGAGCGTGCG
>JAWOLO010000431.1:0-6944 GCA_033853375.1 Terriglobia bacterium | reverse complement strand
TCAGAAGTGGCTCCAGAGCAGAACCTGTTTGGCGAACGCCTCAATCGGCGCGTAAACATACTGAAACGCGAACAACGCCACCACCAATCCCAGGAGGCCGTAAGAATTGCCGCGTATCCAGTCCAGGTAGCGCTGCGCGCGCGTCTCGCCCATGAACAGCATGATCGCAGTGCTGCCATCCAGCGGCGTCACAGGAAGCAAATTGAAGGTCCCCAGCAGAAGATTCAGCGAGAACGTCGCGCCGACCAAATTTTCCGCAAAGGAACCTTGGTGCAGCCATCCTTGGGACCATCCCACGCGCAAGAGAATCGCCGCGATGACCATCAATGTGTAGTTCGTCGCCGGACCGGCCAGCGCCATCCACGCAGCGCGATGCGGATGCCGCCGCTCCCAATGCGGATCGTAAGGCGCGCTGGCCCAGCCGATTACCGAGCGGGTCATCACCAGCATTGCGATCGGGATGATCACCATGCCCCAGGGTTCGCGCTGGATGTGCGGTATGGGATTGAGCGTCACCTGCCCGCCCAGGGAGGCCGTCTCATCGCCCCCAATCTTGGCAACGAGCGCGTGCGCCGCTTCATGGCACGTGGTGGAAAAAAGAAAAACCACGTACCAGATGAATCCCAAAGCGAGGAGGTCCGGTGAAATGTTCGGCATGAAATATTGTCGCCCCTGTAGTGGCGGGTCTTTCGCGTCCCGGTTCTCACCGGGAAGACCCGTGCTTTCTCCCTGTGCGGGCCTTCGGCGATGCGAGTGTCGCACCTCAGCCTTTGTCTTTGTGTCCCCTCGAAGTAGCGTAGATGGAGCGCCGCACGTTTGCAAGGGGATAAGGATAGTGGCGAGTGGCGGGTCACGAGTAAATGAAACGTCTAGGTTTTGGACTTTGTAAGACCCCCTACTACTCCGGCATTTTTCGTAAGAATGTGTAAGGAAACACTTTAAGTTATAAGTAACTTGGAAGGACCTATGGAAAAGTGGAGGAGCGGGATTGCTGCCGGGGGCACACCCTCCGTTGGATGGGAAAGAGTGCGGAAGCGATTGATAAGAAAGGGGTTGCGGAGGCTCCGTTGCGCAAAAGAGTGCGGATCTTTTTGGAAGCAAAGGAGATAAATGAGAAAGGCAGAAAGCAGGAGACAGAGAGCAGGAAAGGGAGGTGGAGGGAGATGTTCCAGCGGCGTGGCAGCGGAAAGTCACGCATTAAATTATCATAGGATTACTGTTCTGTCAATATCCGAATAAGTGACTGTGGGTAAAGAAGTTACGAAAAGGTTCAAAACGTCAGAGCTGAAATGAAAAGCTAAGTCGTGGGGATGCTATACCCAGGTTTAAAGACCAAACCTGGGGCCCAACCGCCTCCCAATGCTTAGTCTGGGCCACCCGTCCGGAGCTTACACTCTGCCCCTTTTCAATGCCATATACGGCATTCGCCGAAGGCACCAGACCTAACTCTCTAGGCGGCCCCGCCTCCACCCCCGCCCGCGGCGGCTGTGGTCTTGAAGGCGAAAACTGCCCCCGCGACTAACAGACCTAGACCTGCAAGATACTTCAATACTTCGCAGACGGACTGGAGCCACGGATAGAAGTGGGCAGCAACGCAAGTCCCTATCAGAAGTATGGCAAAGATGACCGTGGACCATGCGACTTGCTTGCTCATTGCGAGGTGCGGCGCAGGAGGCATGTTCTCTCCTTTCCGAGAGTTGCGATGATCGTAGTTGGAGGCGTGCCTGCGTTGGACCTAATTTTGATTTGGATTGAGGATCTGCCAGGGCACGCTTTGGCGCAAAGTCTGTGCCTGAAAAATGGAGAAGTCAAGCAGACCTTTCGCCAGAAGCGTGGAGGCGGAGCACGAGGAGTTTCGGGTTTGATGTTGGCGTGCCGTCGTTTTCTGCGGGCCTAAGGGAGGGGCCAGCCGGGGATGATTTCGTCGATTTCTTTCATAATGCGGATGGTTTCGGAGATGGCGACGATGATTTTCTGGTAGTGGTCAATGTCGTCCGAGAGTTTCCTGTCTTTGCGGTGCTTGAGCCACTTTTCGCAAACCTGATAGCCGCCAATGTGGAATTCCCAGACTTCCTTGGGGACACCTTCAAAAAACTGCCAGCGGCTGATGTATACGCGGCCCGATTTCATTCCGGCTTTTGCATTGGGCTCGGCATAGCTCACCTTTTCGACGAGGTGGTCGCCGGGCTGTTCGTAGCGGGTGATGAAATTGCAATAAGTGCAGCTGGATTAGCCTGTCTCCTTTTTCCGCGAGGGACCGAAACCGTTCTCTGTCCTCTGGTGAGGGGCACCCGTGGAAAATCTGTCTTTAAGAATTCGCGGTATCGCTGCCGAAAACCAGACGACCACAAGACCCCATAGAGATGCGAGAAAATGTCGTACGGGGAGACCTCATCTCGCAGGTCTCCAAATCGTGCGTGTGTTAATTTCAGGTGTAGTTTGGAGCTCACCGCAGCGACGAAATCATCGCTTAGGTTGTCGGAACACGAGGATGGCGACGTAAAGTCGAAGATGGCGACGTAAAGTCGCCGCTACAAACCCGGGCACGAAGGGGCACCTATCATTTTCACGATCCTGGCCACAGACGGGAAGCAGCAAAAACGCACAGGCAAGAGTGCCTGTGCCACGCAAAAACAAAAAGCGAATAGGAGATGCCTCATCGTATATAATGCGTACACTCATTCCCTCCCCAGCACGCAATTCCATGAATGCCCTGGGGGTGTGTTATGTCCGATCAGACTGATTTAGTGGACCGTCTGGAAACCGGCAACGGGGACGGGTTCAGCGCTTTGGAAGCCGCGGTCCTCGACGAGGATGTGATCGCGGAGTCGTCGCCCAATGAAAAAGCCAAGCTTGCGGAAACGCTAAAGAATTTGGCCGACGCCAGAAGCTCTCACGAGCTGCTGCGCATCAAGCGGTCGCTGCTCCGAACCACCGCTTTTGCCGTGTGGATCGCAGTGATTGTGGTGGTGGCGCTGGCCTATATGACCATTTCGGAGCAGCGAAAACAGCCGGAAAGGCTGGCGGCTTTGCAAAGAGATGCGAATGAAGATGCGCAATGGCGCGAAGCTTTGAAGTTGGTTTCGTTCCGGGATCCGGCGTCTTCGCAGATAGGCGTTTTCGCGATGCAAGGCTTCTTTGGCTCGCCGCAATACTCCGCGCAAGCGCGGGCCATTGCCGGGCTTTTGCTGCCAAACGTCTCCAACGTGTATGCGTTTGATGAAGTGCTGGCGAGGATGGGTCCGCCCCACACCGACCGCAGCAATTATCAAGATTTGACGGGCATCGCTCAGATGCTGGGCTTGGATCAGCGCGCGAGAAACCACATCAGCGGGGCTGCAATGAAAAAGAACACACCGTTTCTGATGGAATCGGTCAGCGCCATGAGAGCCGGCTCGAAGGACTCCGATCGGGACAAGGATCAGCAAACACGAGTGGCCGCGTGGGAGTTGGATTCGATGAGCCGCACTTTGCGACGCCTGTGGACGGACAAGGACCCTAAAAAACGTCTTTCGCCTGGCGGCTGGCCGCTTTCGGGGGCCGTGCTTGAAAATGGCGATTTTGACGGCTTGGACTTTTCGGAAACGGATTTCAGTTTCGGGATTCTCTTCAACGCCAGCTTCCAGGGCGCGCGATTTAACAAAGCAACGCTGAAAGATGCGTACGTGCGGAAAGTTGCTTTGGACGACGCCGACTTTAGTGGCGTAACCGCTTTCAGCGGGAGCAGGTGGGAAGAGTCGAACTGGTGGGACGCGAAATGTGTCCCTCAGCCGCTACTGGATTATTTGCTGAAGGAAGATGCTCATCCGCTGACGCCGGAAGCGAAAGCGAAGCTCGTATCCAGTTGTCGTTAAGTGTTGCCAACTCGAGCGCGAGTCAGTAGTTGACGTTACGACTTTTGTTTTACCCGCGGAATATACCGCTCCTAAGGCGTGATTTGCTTGGGGAAGGCTTGCACGCCGGCGGACGTGAACTCGAAGCGGACCAGCCATTCGCTGGGCATGCTGCGGCCCCCGGATTCCGGCGAAGTGAATTCCCAGCGGCGCAGAGCTTTGTCGGCGGCGGTTGCGAAATACTCGCTTGGGCCGGGATTCTCGAATTCAGTGGAGGCTACATTGCCGGCCGCGTCCACATGCGCGCGCAGAATTACGCGCACTTTGCCCGAAATCGTGGCGAGCGCCTTGTCAGGAATGTCGGGCAAGACTTGGTCGAGCACTTCACCGTTTGCGGAGCTGCTTCCAGAGGCGGCTGCGGAACTCTTCGACGTGTCCGCTGATGGCCTCGTTTCGGTGCGCAGAGCAGCAGGAGCGGGAGACGCAGCGGCAGGCTGCGAACTTTCTTTTGCGATGGATTTCGCGGCGGTGCTCTTCACCGAATCTTTCGCAGAGATGGGGGAATTAGGTTTGACGCTGCGAGCGACTTCTGTGTCAGACGGTTGTCTCTCGGGTCCAGGGGCAGCCGCACGTGCAGCGGTAGTCTTTGGAGCAGGAGAGGACTCGACCCCTCGGCTGAGGAATTTGGGCAGCGCAATGATGCCGACGACAACAAGGAGCGCCACTGCCAGGGGAATGACGAAGCCGGGGAGAACGATCTCTCGCTTCGCGCCGCCCACTTTCATGCGCATGGGCGCAGGAGCTCTTGACAGCGGCGGCACAAGAGGAGGCATAACGGGGGGCGCAGCCACCGGAGCTTTCTGGAGCGGCGGGACCAGCGGCGGCATGATTGGCGCTGGTGGCGCAGGCATAGGAGCTACAGGAGCTTTTGCGCGCGGCGCGAAGAGCGGCCGTCTCGAGGCAGGCGGAGGAGGCGGCACGAACGGAGGCGCGGGCGGAGCGACAGGCGCTGGCTTCGGCACCTGTAGCCTTGCTGCAGGAACCGCAGGAACTGTCGACAAGGGCACGGACAGAGGGGACGCGCTCTGCGCTGCAGCTGCAGCGAGAGGATTCAGGCTGGTCGCGATTTGCGCGATGCTCCAGCGAAGCTGCGGATCGCGTTCGAGCGCGTGGTGCGCGATTTCGCGAAACGGCTGCGGAAGCGAATCCGGCGACGGGCTGCCGGGTTGGCCGGTGGGAACGCGCTGCGTCAGCACTTCGATCAGCATGATGCCGAGCGACCAGACGTCGCTCGCAGCGGTGAGCGCTTGATTCGCGGTTTCCGGCGCGTCGTAGACGGTGCGCTTCGCGGTGGACTTGCGGATTTCGCCGGCGGGAAAGAGGCGATCCGTGGAGAGCTTGACCTGATCGCTGGTGGCCAAAACATTGGAAGGTTTCAAGTGCGAATGGACCAGGCCTTGAGCGTGAAGGTCGCTCAGCGCGTCGAGTACGGGGCCGAGCATGTCGCGCGCTTCAGAGGGAGTGAGCGCGCGCTGCGGGAGGATCTCGGAAAGATTTTCTTCGGCGTATTCCATGACCACGTAGAGAAGGTCCATGTCCGCCAGGCGGCAGCGTCCGCCCTGGTACAGCTGCAGCAAATTGGGATGCGTGAGTTTCGAAGCGCGGCGCCAAAGAGAAAGTTGCAAATCAACCGATGCGCCTTCCGGGACGAGCTTGAGGACTGCTTTGGAAGATTGCGGGCCGGCAAGTTGTGTGAGGAAAACGGCGGATTCGCTCGAGCCGCCAAGATACTGTTGCAAAGGAAATGTATTGTTGATGACCTGGGCTTCGTATTGTTTCCAGGAAAAACTCATCATTGCACCTCAAGCTGGAAGATTCTTTGCCACCGGAGAATGCGGACACAGGCACTCGACCGGTCGGACTGCAAGAGAGCGCGGTGGCGTCTTGGACGGGGCTGGGTCGTCGAGACTTAAAATTTTGGAGGCGCCGGGGCCAAGGCGCTCGCCGGTTTCAATTCTGGCACGAAATGGGTTGCCATTGCGAGCACTCCTGTGGGCAAAAACCTATCAGTAAAGAAGTGTTCAGAATGTGGACTGCGTTGCGGATTACGCAGAACGCAAGGGAGTCTTACGCCGCTTTGGCGCGGGTTGTAGAAGACGTTTAGGGCCGCTCACGAAAGGATTGCCGCGTTCAAAAAAGCGAAGAAGTTTCTCGGCAGCGCGGGAGATGCCAATGCGCACGCTTTTGCCAATAGGCGCTAGGGGATGGTCGATCTCGCCAAGCCAGAGTTTTTCATCCTCGCAGAGATCGACGCCGTCGTGGCGGCGGTCGATTTGCAGCGCTTGCGCGAGTCGCCCCGGGCCGCGCGTGAGATCCAGGAGATTGGTGGTTTTGCGATGGCGCTGCATGATTTCGATGCCTTCGAGCGGCTCGAGCGCGCGAATCAAAATGGCGCCGGCGGTTTCCGGGCGCTCGCTGACCACATTAAGCATGAAGTGGTTGCCGTAATTGAAAAAAACATAAACATGGCCGGGCGCCAGATACATGGAGCGAATGCGCGGCGTCGGCCCGCGAAAATGGTGCGCGGCAGGATCGCCGGGAGGATAAGCTTCGGCTTCCACGATGCGGCCGCTGACGCGTCCAGTCGGCAAATCGTGCACCACCACTTTGCCGATCAGAAAGCGCGATAGTTCGACAGTGTCTACGGGGAGTTCAGAGCGGCGGATTCGGCGAATGGAAATTTTCGGACGCGGCCCTTTGAGAGCGGTTGCCGGCAAGATTTGAGGCGAGGACATACGAAAGTCAATTTCCGCGGGACAAAACTTTCTGAAGATCATCCGCAGAGAGCAAATCCTGATATTCGCGATGCCGGCGCAGGAAGCTGGAAACGTAGGGACACAAGGGAACGACACGGAGATGATTGGCGCGGGCGAAATCGAGCGCCGTGCGCGTGAGTTTTGCGGCCAGTCCTTTGCCTTCGAGCGGCGCGGGCACTTCGGTGTGCTGCAAAATGAGGCGGTCCGGGGATTGGCGGTAAGTAATGAGCGAGCGAAAGCCATCCACGGTGGCTTCGAAGCGATGGGCCTCTTCATTGTGAGTGACAGTTACATC
>JAWOLO010000430.1:0-7324 GCA_033853375.1 Terriglobia bacterium | reverse complement strand
TCGCCCTCCCGCCGGCACCGTGGTTTTTCCGCGTCTCCGTCTAACTCACCGCGATCCCGAAGCCTTCTTCCACTTGCTCCGTGACAAATACGAAACCACCGTCGTTCCCGGCAGCTTCTTTGAAATGCCACGCCATTTCCGCATCGGCATCGGCGGCGACACCGCCACGCTCCGCACCGGCCTCGAACGCCTCTCCGCCGCCCTGGACGCCTTCGCCAAACAATAGTCTGCGATCCGCTTAACGATCTTTGAACAACTCAATTGGAATCGCATTTCCTTGGGCGACGTTTCCCGCGTCATTCACGTGCAAGTGGTCGCCGCTGTCGTAAGCGGGCAGGATTTGTGTGGGGCGGCTCGGGTCACGCACGGCCTCGTCGAAATCGATCACGCCATCGAATTCACCGCTGCTGCGAATCCAGGCGTTGACCTGCTGTCGCACCGCTTCTTTCTCTGGAGTGTAAAAGCTGTCAAAGAAAGGATTACGGAAGATGGCATGCTCGAAGGGAGGAATCGTTGTGCCAATCACCCGGATTTTCTTCTTGTGAGCGCGCGCGATGAGCTGGCGATTGCCGGTTATCACGTCTTGGGCGGTCACGCTTTCGGTCGGAGGTATGAACGAGCCGGGAAAGAGCATGTCATTGACACCAAGAGCGAGGACGACGTATTTGACCCCGGCTTGCGCAAGCACATCGCGTTCGAAACGCACGATGCCCGATTGGCCCAGTGCCGGCCCCAGTTCCGCGAAGACGGCTCCAAGCGGAGGCGGACCTCCTGCCTGTCGCAGGCTGTCGAAGTCGCTCAAGAGGCGATTTCCGATGATGCCCTCATTCAGGACGCCCAGTTCCTTGTTTCCGCCTGGGTCCTTCTGCAACCGTTCCGCAAGCACGTCGGGCCAACGCCGATTCGCGTCTTTGGTGGACCCATCTCCGTCGGTCAACGACGAACCCAAGGCCACAATGGATGCTCCGCGAGAGGAAGCGGCGACATCCACTCCGCTGAAAAAGGGCCAGGAGTCGATCGTCTTGGCCACGGGGAATTTCACCGCTCCCGTCGCGTTGCCGGTCTCAGCGGAAACGTAGTTGGTCTGCAGCGCCAGAATGTGTGAGGTCGTTGCTTCCGCAGCCTGGGGGAAAAAGAGACTGATCGCCAGATCCGACAGCGCGGGCACATCCAGCGCGGCCGGATCGCTCACCACCATGGAATGTGCAGGGACGGTGGTTGACGTCTTTCCGCGAAACGTCACAGTTCGGTCAGAGGCTGGATCGATGTCGGCGGCGTCCGCTCGCCGGGCAATGTGCGCGCTGCCTATAAGCAATGGCTTGTCCCCAAACGTGTTCGAAATCTTGATCCTGACTTTCCTCCCGCCCACACTGGTGTGCACGATTAGGCGCAGAGTCTGGTTCCGGAAAGTCTGCGCGCGTCCTGGGATGGAAGCCTGCGGCGCTGTCGCCCACATTCCAATCCATTTATCGTCCGCGGAATTTCGCGCAGTCCCGGCCAATCCGAGAGCGAGAAGAATAAAGCAACCGAGAGCGCCATTCCGAAGTGGTTTCATGCACTCCTCCGCAGGCTTTTTGCGAGAAAACGCCGGACTTCCAAACCCACCTAATACGGTATCTGATTAGCTTTCCTGTTGACGCAACGCGCGCCCTTATATACCCTGCGGCTCAGTTAGTCAACTGACTGATAGGACGGCGCAGTGGCCAAAAGGATAGCAGACAATCGCACGCGGCTCTTGGAAGCCGCCGAGAAGACAACGTACCGGTACGGCTTCGGCAATACCGCCATCGCAGACATCGCCAAAGAGGCTCGGATTCCCCTGGGCAACGTCTACTATTACTTCAAGACCAAAGACGAGATTGGCGACGCCATTGTGGAGTTGCGCGTTTCGCGTTTCCGGAAACTGCTCCAGGAGTTCGACAAGGCGGATTCTCCTGAAGAGCGCCTCTGCGCCTTCGTCGACATCAAGGTTAAAAACCGCGAAGAACTGGCGCGCAATGGCTGTCCTGTGGGGACCTTGTGCTCCGAATTACGCAAACTCGGCGGCGCTGCGGCTGACAAATCGACTGTACTGTTCGCCGAAGCTCTGGCGTGGATGGAGAGACAGTTCCAGGCGCTCGGCAAGGGTGCCGATTCACGCGCTCTCGCTGTGCATCTTCTCTCCGCGACGCAGGGCGTATCCGTACTGGCTCACACCTTCCACGACCCTAAGCTGATCGGCATGGAGGCAGCTCACCTTAAAGATTGGATTCGCTCCCTATGAACCTTTAGGTACCCGGTCTGGACACTACATGCTGTCCGGAAAACCACAATTCAGTAAAGATGAAAATACCCGTCGTGCTTCCCCAGCCGGACCGCGGCGTTGAACAGCTTCGACAGATTCTTCTCCGTAAGAATAGTCGCCTTGGGTCCGTCCGCAAGAATCCGCCCGTGGCGCAGCAAAACCACACGCTCGATTTCCGGAATGATCTCTGAAACGTGGTGCGTCACAAGCAAGATTCCGAGTCCCGATTGCGCCAGCTCACGCAGCGCTTCGCGAAGCTGCAATTGCGCCGCGATGTCCAGAGCGTTGCTTGGTTCATCGAACAGCAGCGTCTGCGGATCGTGCACTAGCGCCCGTGCAATCAGCGTCCGCTTAGCTTCACCGGAAGACATGTGCGCCACCGGTCGATTTGCAAGATGCGCGATGCCCAAGCGCCCCAGCGCGGCATCCGCTCGCGCCTGGTGCGCCGGATCCGGATGCTGATGCGGAAAGATGCGCGTGCTGCTGAAAAAACCGGAGAGCACGACGTCCCGCCCTGTGGCTTCTGTAGTGCACGACGCTAGCAAGTCGGGGGAAACAATCCCTAGCAGCGGGCGCAACTCGAAAATATTCCAGCGCTCGCGCCCAAGAATGGAAATTGAGCATCCCTCTCCCGCAAGCGGATAGCACTCTCGCGTAATGGTCTTGATGAGCGTCGACTTCCCGCAGCCGTTCGGCCCCAAAATACAGACGTGCTCCCCGGCGGCAATCTCCAGGTTCACTTCCCGGAGCGCCGCGCAGTCGCCTCGCATGACGGTCACGTTCTTGAGCGAGAGAAGCGGTGGGGCCACAGTACTCCTTAATTTAATTGCTGCGCGCATGCCGAAATGTCGCCAGCTCATCTTAACTGAGGCCATGACAAAGCCAAACGCCCGAGGGTTGAAGGAAAGCCTGGGATTGCGGCAAAAACAGCCGTCCAAATAAAAAGGAGGTGAAAACAACCGCGTTTTCACCTCCCGGGGTGGGTGGGGTGTTGCATGTCGAAGCCCTCAGGCGGCTCAGCAGGCCTGCCCTGCCAGGCAGGTCTGCGGCCTCACTCGCGTGTTGCTTTTAGCAATTCGTTAGGAGACTCACCACCAAAGAGCTTCTCTTTCAGCGGTTTGTAGCACCGCAAACCGTATGTGTCAACTTTAAAAATCACTCAATTTTGTACTGGGTTTTTGATTCCAATGGACACTGTTTCTGACGACAAACAAAACATTTCTTTAAGTTTCGGATCGAAGGAAGAAAGGCCTCGGGAATCAAATGCTTGTGGAGGCGAATTCACTGAATCGCATTCATTTTGCTGCCTTTTCGTCTTTGATCTGATCGAGGATTTCCCGCACCTGCCGCCCGAGAGCCATGGGACTATATGGCTTTTGCAAGTAGTGCGCGTTTGCGGCTGCCGCTGCCACGTTTTCCGAATCTTGTGAATAGCCACTGGTAAAGATGATCGGGAGCCCGCGGAAATTGGCCGCCAGTTTTTGCGCCGTGGCTACGCCGCCGAGTTTTGGCATCACCACGTCCAAAATGGCGATTGCCGGCGTCTCCTCCATGCAAAGCCGCAGCGCTTCTTCCCCGTCGCCTGCGGATAATACCCGGTAGCCTAGACTCAGCAACGTTTGGCGGGCCATTTCGCGTATGGACTCGTGGTCCTCCGCGATGAGGATGGTTTCCGTTCCGCGCAACTCTCCCACAGAAGCGGCGGGCACCTTGGCTGGCGATTCCTCGCTTACGCTTCCTTCTTGCACCGGCAGATACACGCGAAAAAGGCTTCCCTGGCCGGGCTCGCTGTAGACGTGAACGAATCCGCTGTGCTGCTTGACGATGCCGTATACGGTGGCGAGCCCCATCCCGGTGCCCTTTCCCTTATCCTTGGTCGTGAAGAAGGGTTCGAAAATGCGCTCGCGCGTTTCCGGGTCCATTCCGATGCCCGTGTCGGATACGGAAAGAACGACATATCTTCCCAGGGCGACACCGGGATAAAACCGTGTATAGGCGTCGTCAAGCTCGACCATCTCTGTTTCGATCACCATTCGGCCGCCGTTGGGCATGGCATCCCTGGCGTTCAGGCACAGGTTCATTAGGACTTGCTCAATCTGTGTGGGGTCGGCCTTCACCGTTTCCAGCGGCGCGGTGATCACGCGGAGTTCGATGTCCTTGCTGATCACTTTCTCGAGAAAACTGACCAGCCCGCTTGTAACGGTGTTGAGGTCAATCGCCTGTCGCTGAAGGACTTGACGCCGCGAAAAAGCCAGCAGCTCGCGAGTCAAGGCCGCGGCGCGTTCCGCTTGTTCTTTAATGCGGGAAAACCGCTCGCACACTTTGGCCCTGTCACGGTTCTCCTCCAAGCCCAGTTCTGCCCAACCTAAAATCGCGCCGACGACGTTGTTGAAATCGTGCGCCACGCCGCCTGCCAATTGGCCGATGGCTTCAAATTTTTGGGCTTGACGCAATTGCCGTTCCATGGCGCGCAATTCGGTGACGTCTTCGGTGATAAACTCCATCGTTTCCATGTCACCAGGCAAAGAGAGCTGGCGGAGGTGAACGCGCACCGCCACAATTCCGCCGTCGCGCCGCCTCCATTCGGCCTCCGCTCCATTCACGTGTCCACGCGACCGGCAGTCCGCCACGTGTTGAAGAAATTGTTCCGGGAATCGATAGACGTCGCGCACAAGGTTAAGCGCCTTCAGATCTTCGGCCCGGTTACACCCCAGAATCGAGAGCAGGGCCGGATTCGCGTCGAGGAATGTGCCGTCGATTGATGCGCGAAAGATTCCGTAGACCGAGTGCTCCACCAAGTCATGATTGCGAACTTCCGAGAGCCGAATCGCTTCCTCGGCTCGTTTGCGCTCGCTGACTTCCAAAACTACGGCGCAAACCGCAGTCACGTCTCCATCCTCTCCCTGCAGCGGGTAATAGCTGCTGAGGAATTGCTGCTCGACAGCGGGGTTTCCGGGCGCAGGCCTGTGCTTCTCGACATTTAGGATGGATTCTCCAGTCGCAAAAACTTGCTGTAGGCAACGGGCAATCTCATTTCCGAATCGTGGAACCACTTCGTCAACTCGGCGGCCAACGTGCTCGGCGGGAGAAAGATTATTGAATTTTGCTAAGGCGTCATTGATGCGCAAGATTCGCAGATTCCTGTCGTACACGGCCAAGCCCACCGGGGCGCGACGATAAATCACCTCCAATTCCGCGGCTTCGTTCAATGCGTTATCGTTGTTGTTTGCGGCCGATCGTTCGGCAATTTTCATGTTGCACACTCCTACCCGGTCTTCTCTGCGCGCCTACCGGTTCGGCACGGAGCCGCGCAGTTGCGGCTCCTCCTCGCTTGCCGCTTTCACATTTCGCAATCCCCACTCCACCTCATCCAGGAACTCCGCAAACGTGCGTGCTCCTTTTCCCGACCAGAAGCGTGCCGTCATGCGCAACTCCAGTGGGTCCCATCGAATGTTGACCGTGTTGAACGCTTCCAAGCGCTTTCGTAGCCGCTGCAGAAGCACCGGCGCGCTTGGCTCGATGGCGTTCACGGCCAGGGCGGCAAATTGCGATTCTCCAATCCGGGCTATCAAATCCGTCCGCCGGAAGCTCCGCGTCAACAGCGTGGCGATTTCCCTCAGCGCAGATTCGGCGGCGTTCTGACCAGACTTTCTTCTGATGTGTTCCAGGTTCTCGAACCTCGCGCACAACAGCACCAGGGTGCCCCCCTTCTGCTTGGTAGAGTCCATGATGTGCGATCCGAGCGTCAGAAAGCCGTCGCGGATGTACAGCCCGGTCAGGGGATCGCGCAGCAAGTCGGCCAGCCCTTTCAGGGTGTTGCGCTCCAGCGCTCCCCGAAGAACGCGGTCCAATGTCTGCGCATCCATGTGATTTTTCAGGAGATAATCCATGGCTCCTTCTCGCAGGCTGGCCGCCGCAATTTCTTTTTCCGCGGGGTCGCCAATTACGATTAGCGGCACTTCCGGCTTGGTTCGATGGATCAGCCGCACCTTCCCCAGGACGTCCGGATTGGCCAGGGCCAGATCCAGCAGAATCACTTCGGGACTCACCAGCTTGAGCGAAGCCATCAGGGTGGAAACTCCGGAAACTTCGGTCAATTCCATGCCTGCTTGCTCTTCCTGAAAAATCTCGCGAAGCGCAGACGCTGCTTTTCCGGAGGCTCCTTCAGCCACCAACACACGTAGTTTCTGTGTCATCGGCGTGGCCCACTTTCAATGGGAGAATGCTGGAAGGGGGAGCTTCGTAAATTTAGCAGAGGCGACGATTCGACTGCTGTGACGATTGTCACACAAAAAACAATCCGCCTCCGGCAACACTCCATTGCAGGCCTACTCTCGTTGCGAGACTGGAGAGGACAGTCCTCTGGAACTGTATAGTTTGGAAGGGTTTAACTATTCTCGCGCAACTACGGCATGTGTCAAGTCTGCCTGCCTCACATTGTGCTGTGGAAATACTGAGAATCCGCGCCCGGCGTGGATCGAATGATGGCCGCATCGCCTTAACCTGTCACTCCCCAAAAATCTCGTTGATTTTCTCGGCCAGCCGGAAGTCGTAGTCGCTAATGCCTTGCACGCTGTGCGTGGTCAGGTCAATGACTACCTTGTTCCACACGTTGAACCATTCCGGATGGTGATCCATTTTTTCGGCGATTAGAGCCACACGGGTCATGTTTCCGAAAGCGGTCACGAAATCCTTGCACGTGATTTCGCGGTGCAATTTGCCGTTCACTACGCTCCAGCCTTTTGTTTTGGGCAGCTGCACCTTGACTTCCGCTTCGCTCAGTTTCTTTGCGGGCATGAGTGTTTCCTCCTGACCGTTCGAATCGTCGGTGCCATTATGCGGCGCAAACTCCCCAGCCAGCAATGTTTTGCGTCTTTCAGGGCTTGCACGCCGTACCGGCCACGGAGTTCCACCTACGGCGCGCTTCGTCGTTGAATGCCCGCGCAAAATCCACTATTGTAGGGGTTTCTTTAGCAGCCCAAATGAGCGGTAGGCGCTCACACCGCGACATTACGGAGACATTCGTGAAAAAGAAGATTC
>JAWOLO010000429.1:0-3207 GCA_033853375.1 Terriglobia bacterium | reverse complement strand
AAGAAAGATCCCTCTGCCATTCTGCGTGAGACCATCCATCCCTCCGTCGGCTTGCAACCTTATCAGGCCCGCAAAATTGCTTTTGGCCTGGGCCTGCCACTCGAAGTGGTCAATTACGCCACGCCTTTTCTGCAAGCGTTGTACCGCGCCTTCACCGACACCGACGCTTCGCTCCTTGAAATCAATCCGTGTGTACTAACCGGCGATGGAAAGCTTGTGGCCCTCGACGCTAAGATGACTTTCGATGACAACGCGTTATTCCGCCACAAGGAACTTCGCGAGCTGCGCGACCTCGATGAAGAAGATCCCTTAGAAGTCGAAGCTTCCAAGTACGGCCTCAATTACATCAAGCTCGATGGCAGCGTGGCCTGCATGGTGAACGGCGCCGGCCTCGCCATGGCCACCATGGACATCATCAAATATGCCGGCGGCTCGCCTGCCAACTTTCTCGACGTAGGCGGCGGCGCCTCTTCCGATCAGGTCAAGAACGCCTTCCGCATTCTGATGAACGATCCCGCCGTGAAGGCCGTGTTCATCAATATTTTTGGCGGCATCTTGCGATGCGACGTCCTTGCCACTGGCGTCGTTGCCGCCGCCAAAGATTTGCAAGTGAAGGTTCCCATCGTTGTTCGCATGGAAGGCACCAATGTGGAACTCGGCCAGCAGATTCTCCGCGAAAGCGGTTTGAACTTCACCATCGCCAACGACATGCGGGACGGCGCGCAAAAAGTCGTCAAGCTGGCCGGAGGTGCGCGATGAGCGTGCTGGTCAACGAAAAAACGCGCTTGCTCGTTCAGGGTTTTACGGGCCGCGAAGGCACCTTCCACGCGCAACAAATGATCGAATACGGGACGAACGTGGTTGGTGGTGTTACGCCAGGCAAAGGTGGAACAAAGCATTTGGAACGCCCGGTCTTCAACACCGTTGCCGAAGCCGCCAAAGCAACTGGCGCAAATGCTTCGGTCATTTTTGTGCCGCCAGCTTACGCTTCGGACGCCATCCTGGAAGCCGCTGACGCTGGCCTCCCACTGGTCGTTTGCATCACCGAAGGCATTCCCGTAATCGACATGGTGCGCGTGGCCTCGGTCGTGGACTTCAAGAAGACGCGCCTCATCGGTCCCAACTGCCCAGGTATTATTTCTCCAGGCAAATGCAAAATCGGCATCATGCCCGGCCGCATTCACAAGCAGGGAAATGTTGGTGTTGTCAGCCGCAGCGGTACACTGACCTACGAGGCGGTTGACCAACTGACGCGTCTCGGCGTCGGCCAGTCTACCTGCATCGGCATCGGCGGCGATCCCATCATCGGCACGCCTTTCCTCGAGGCCATCAAACTTTTCAGCGAAGATCCCGACACGCACGCCATTATTCTAATCGGCGAAATCGGCGGCAACGCGGAAGAGAAAGCCGCGGAATGGGTTAAGGCCAACGTGAAGATCCCCGTTGTCGGTTTCATTGCCGGGCAAACGGCGCCGCCGGGCCGCCGCATGGGCCACGCTGGCGCAATCATCAGCGGGGGCCAGGGCACCGCCAAGGACAAGTACGCCGCGATGAGCGCCGCCGGCATTCGTTGCGTGGAAACTCCCGCGGACCTCGGCTCCACCGTCGCGGCCGTCTTGAAATAGGTTTGGCTGTACAGCATCAGCATGCGTGGTTTGGCAAGTTTTGTAGCGCCTGGCTTTAGTCCGACAACCCCATTTTGAGCAGTTCGGAGGATTTCTTCGTGGCTCTCCAACGCACATTTGCAATCATCAAACCCGACGCTGTAAGTCGTAATCTGCAGGGGGAAATCCTCTCTCGCATCCACAAGGCTGGCTTCAAGATTGTCGCGCTTAAATCCATGCGCCTTACCAAAGAAGAAGCTGGCGGCTTCTACGCCGTCCATCGCGAGCGTCCCTTCTTCGGCGAGCTTACCGACTTTATGAGCTCCGGCAAAATCTTCGCCATGGTCCTCGAAGCCGAGGGCGCCATCTCCAAATGGCGTGAAACCATGGGGGCCACCGATCCCAAAAAAGCGGCGCCCGGTACCATCCGCCGTGATCTTGGCACGAGCATCCAGATGAATTGCACCCACGGTTCTGATGCTCCGGAAACTGCCGCCTTCGAAATCAGCTACTTCTTTACCTCTATGGAACTGATCTGATTCTGCGTTTAACCGATCCAGCGCCATCCGTGAGTGTGATTGCGCTCATGGCCGCTCCGGACTCTCCATCCGGTTATGCCCATGATTCTCAGAAAGAATTACCGCAGTTGCCGCTGCCGCTCCACCGGCGATGGCCACGAATAGGAATGCATTCCTGTGTCGGGCGCCCTTGACGGGTCCATTTTTCTCGGAGTCATCCTGCGGGGGATCCAAGACTACGCGATAAGCCGCTCCTTCAGCAATCGTCTCCGTTTCTCCCCAATAAGAAAACCGCACCACTCCCCGCCTTACGTAAATGCGTAATTCTTTTGGCGCGACGACCGTCACTTGCGCAACGGTCCTGTCGTCTGCACTTGACCTAACGTGCGCCTCACAGGCAACGATTTCAACCGCCGTGGCACGACCGGCACTGAACATCAGACTTCCTTTACTCAATTCCGCTTCCGTGCCTGGCGTGCCGTTTGCTGCGCTTCGCACGACCACTGTGCTTTCTTCAGCCAACTTCAGCATGGCTGTGTCGCCGCGCAAGAGCAGCATGCCTCCACTTTCGGTTGAGAAGCGATCGCCGTCGTACACCGTCGCTCCAGGCGAGACGGCGCCGGTGTTGAGGTGCACGCGGTCAGCCTCCACCACAACGCCCAGCACCTTGGTACTTGCCGGGGCTGAACTCCACACAAGGAGAGCCGCCATCTCGATGGCTAGGAAACGACGGAGGGCCATGGGAACGTACCTCCAGCCAGAACACGCTATTCACAGCCGCGAAATCGGGCATACGCCGCGGGGTCGTGCGAGTAAACCTCAATCGTGTTTACTGCAACATGTACTATACTCTGCAGGAACCGTCATTGACAATGGTAGGTATCTATTAGTAATAGATGTCGCTACCTGAGGGCTTGTTTGCTGTTTCGGGTAGAATTACCTCATGGAACCTCTCCGCGATATCGGCCGCTCTCTTCTTTTCTTTGGAGCGCTGCTGATTCTTGTCGGCGCTCTTCTTTACTTCGGCAACAAGCTCCCCTTTCGCTTAGGGAAATTGCCCGGAGACATCGTTCATCGCGGCGAAC
>JAWOLO010000428.1:0-4600 GCA_033853375.1 Terriglobia bacterium | reverse complement strand
GGACACGGCGTGTATGGAGCATAGTTTATGTTTCCCAAAGAGTTGTTGTTGGCATCGTAGTTCACAGGCCAAGGCGGGTTCTCGGCTTTCGCGCGGGTCTAACCCCGTTAGATATGTTCGCAGGTCTCCTTCCGGTCTAGCGCTTCGATTCGGAACAAGTCGGTTCTGACATGGCGAACAGTGCTGGTATCAAGGTTCCTATCTTGCGAAAGCCATCGCCGCTTGGGGAAAGCGTTTCATCAAAAGCGCCGATACGTACGCGCAGACTGCTGAGGTTTTGATCTCTGGACTGGATTTCCGATTTGAGCCGAAGCACCAGACGTTCTCCAGGCGCAAGAACCGCGATTGTGCCCGGAACGGACTGGTCGCCGAACAACACGATCGACGGTAAGTTCGGATCGCGCACAAAGGTGCTTAGGTCCTGTGTATTCGTGGCCGTTCCAAGTTGAATTGACAGTTCCGTGAATACAATCGTTCCCCGGCGGTCAAACAGCTTTGGGTTCATGCCAAGAGGGACCTGCACCTCCAATTTGCGGTTGTTTTCAATATCGACGGAAAAAAAGAGCCCCGCATTTCTAACCGCACAATCGGTCAGATGCACCGTCACCGGTACATAGGATGGGGGCACGGGCCACGTGCCGATGGGACCACCGGTTCCCGACGCCACGATCTTCCATTCCGCCGGTTTTGGGTTCGTATTGGTCAGATCCACGATTCGCGTCTGATCCGGTGGCTGAGACGGCGATGCAGCGACGAAGCATGCAATCGAGATAACGATAAGGATAAAAGTCCCCCTATTAGACATTTTTTCTCTCCCATCTTTAGGGGCAGTTTACGTAAACTGGCCAATTGATGTTTCCTTTGAAAGAGCACGCCGGGTCATATCTGACATCAGAATTGCAGAAGTTTTCAGGCGTAGGAAACGCCGCCGAGCGGATGGTATTTCCTTTGGCCACGGCCGCGTTAGAAGCTTGCTGGTCAAAATCCGCCTCACTCTGCCCGGGAGGCCCAACCACGGCCTCTAGCGCAGCCCCAACATTGTTAGTGGAATTGTCTTGTGTCTGTTTGTAGGTAGCATAGTGGCCCGTAGTATTGCCGCTCTCGTGCTCGTACGTGTTGGACTTGAGTTGGGTGTAGGAGATGAAGCCGGTCTTCGTATTCGGGTCATAGTTTCCGCATTGCTTTCCTGCAAATTCGCTGCTCGAATCGTCCAGGTATCCGGCGATAATGTAGTTGAAGGTTGTCGGTACGTTGTTGTAACTGCTCGACGCGCTATACACGTACCTAAACCCGTTGTTTGGCCCGCTGTCCCCGATGAGGTATGGCGTTTGAGAGAACTGCTGGTCTAGGCAAGAATATCCAAGGGCATTACCAGCAGCGGGGGACGTTGGCACGCTTATGTTGCAGGCGCCGGCGCTGTACGGGTTAGCGCGTTTGGACGCCGCAGCCGCAGTGAATGCGAAACCGCTGCGGGGCGTTACAGTGATGGTCGCCGAGGGGGTAGACGTGGCACTGCCACTCGTGACCTTGACGCTCACTGTGCCGCTCGTGACCACCACTCCCGACCATGAACTGGATGTCCCGCTTCCCGTCACAGTATTGCCACTAGAATCTTTGAATTGCCAGTTGGAGAACGTACTCCCGGGTGCCTGGCCGCTGACGCTGCAAGTGACGCTGCCCCCGCGCGTCACGGAATTGGGGGTGCAAGTAAGAACGGCAACGTAGGCTCCGCCGCTGGGGGCGCGGTATACCGCGGGGCAGGTCGGGTAGTGGGCGGTACTCTCAAGGTATCCGTTTGTTTCCGTGGTCGTGGACCCGGCGCCCTGAGGTGTGTGCGAGCCATAGTAGTCGACGGTGACCACCGACGTGGCTAAACTCGTCCAACTGCCGTAAAAGACGCTGCTGACATCCTCGTACTGCAGGTCGCAGGGGTTATAACCATCTACGCCATCAGGTTCCGGAGGGTTTGGCAAATAGAGAAGAATGGGATCGTACCAAAGGATTGCTGAGCTGTAGCCGCAGCAGGTGGCGCAGCCGTAGGCGGCGTGGCCATAGGTTTTGTCGTAGATAACTTTGCCTTCGAACAGGGTGCCTACACCTGCGTGCGTCAGATCACGGAATTCGTAGGAACTGGAGGTGAGACTGCGTGGCAGGACGTTGCCGTTCTTGTCTGGCATTGCAAGCTGAATGAGTTTGCCTACGTCGATCCACATTTGCTCGTCCGGCTGGAGGGTCTGCTCCAGTTCGTACTTCTGCGCCCCTTGATTATAGAAGATGGTGAAGGCCGCTTGGGTTGGCTGTGTGCCGCCGTTGCCCGCGGTGATGATGGAATCGTGATACGGGTCGAACTCCCACATGCCGCCTTTCCACTCATGCGATAGCTGGTCGGAGAAGGGTGTTTGCGCGCCGTATTTCAGCGTCTGGTCGTAGCTTGCAGCGACGGCCATCAGTTCGTCAGGAAGCGCATTGCTGGTGAGCGTCACCGAAGTCCAGTTGGCCACTTTCGGGAGCACTGTTCCGTCTTGCAGCGCGCCTACATCAACCAGGCGAGTTTCGTAAGGAAGCAAATGCAGTTGCGGTCCCGCTGCCTTCCCGGTCGTGCTGCCGGTCCGCCAGTTGAAGCGCAGGGCAGCGTCAATCGGCTTTGCGGTCGTGTTGCGAATGAAGATTTGCGGCTGCAGAACCGTGCCTGGGGAAAAGCCAGAGCGGGATCAGGATTCGATAGCGCGAGCATGGGAGCGCGAAGGGTCCACACTTTTGTGCCGGCAAAGTCTCGCTCAGACAGCTTCGCGTTGGGGTCGTGGTCGAACATTTTGAGGATTGCAGAGAAGTTGGCGCCGGTGTCAAAGACAAAGTGCAGCGTGTCCAAGGAGCCCGCGTGCGAAGCCGCGGAAACCTTGATGCCGCCGTAAGAACCGGCGAGGCCCGCGGTTTGCAAGAGGGAGCGAACGGAAACCCGATTGGTGGCGCGAGCGCCAAGAAGCACCCTTTGCTTTTTTTCTCTTCCGCTCGCATCGTAGAGGGATAAATCCAGGGCGAGGGCATTCTTACCTTGGTTGGTCAGGACAAGGTAATCGCTGGTTGTGTCTCGGCAGCCACCAAATGCCCTCGCGGCTCCCCACAGACTCCGGTTCGTACTCCGCGTTTCCGTCAACGTGAAACGCTATGGCGTGCCCCATGGCTCGAATCATGACGGATGCATACAAAGCTTTCAATGAGGGCGAGTGGTAGCGAAGGACCGCCGAGCCGTAGGTTGCAACAAGCTGCGGCGCGCCTGCCGCAGAAATGGCTGCCGCAACGTCAACGGACTTCACCTCTTGAGGCTTGATCGTGACTGGGGTGAGAGGCGTTTCTGTGCCGTCAGGCAGGCGCAGCGCAGGGGTCACAGTAAGGTCTTGGCCCACGACGTTATTCCGAAGCTGCAGCTCGCTGCTCCAGCCCGTCTCTGTCGTCCAGTAGGGAATGACCAGCTCTTGGTCAGCGGCGGGTGGTGGAGGCGGAGGAGGTGGACCCTTGCGAGCTTTGGCTAGAGATTGAGCAAGGGCAGTCTGGCAAAGGAACGAAACAGAGAAGAACAGGGCCGCAAAAAATACCAAAAGAAGAGTGCCCTTGCGAGGACGGATGCGCATGGGGAACCTCCCAGGGCTGGAGAGTGTTTGGCAAAATACCCCCCGGAAATCAATGTCAAGTACCAAATTCAGATATTTTATATCCTGTGAATAATTCATGGCGATCAGAAGCCACGTCCGCAGTGCGTGATGAGAGGCGAAGGCCACAACAGTAATAATTTCTAACCGCCCGTTCTTGTTCCCCTCGCTTGTAACCGCCACTAAATCGGTTTACTATGCTACCGCCTTGGCAGGAGTGAGAGGTCCAGCGGTTTCTCGCAAGCTTCGGGAGCAACCTAGACCTTCCTGTATTGATGCCGGGTGCGCAATTCATTCGATTTTCTGTACCCAAGGTCAGCTATTTTGGATCAGCTCCGCTTTCGGCGTGTGTGCCGGTCCATTGGAATGAAATTTGATATAGGCACTCGCGCATAAGGTTGTGGGCCCCTTCTCAATGACAAGGAGCGTCTGAAACGTGACATCTTTGCTGCATCGCTCGGCCGTCGCCGCCTTCGTTCTGTTGCTTTTTCCAAACATACCCGCCTTTGCTCCATCTGCGGAAAAGGCCCCTCCCGCTGCAACTGCTCGCACGAACTTTTCCGATTCCAGCGCCGAAAAGAAAATCGACGACCTCCTCAAGAAAATGACCCTCGACGAAAAGGTCGGCCAGTTAGTCCAATACTCCGCGGGCCAGCCCACCGGTCCCGGAACCGGCCGCACCGACTACGACGACATGATTCGCAAGGGCGAAGTCGGCGCGCTCTTCAATATCACGACCGCCCGCCAAGTCAATGTTTTTCAGCACATCGCTGTGGAACAGTCGCGCTTGCACATCCCTCTTCTCTTCGGCTTGGATGTAATTCACGGCTTCCGAACCGAATTTCCCATTCCCTTGGGGCTCGCTTCTACCTGGGATACCGACTTAGTGCAACAAGCCGCTCGTGTCGCCGCGCGCGAGGCTTCGGCCAGCGGCATCCGCTGGACTTTTTCTC
>JAWOLO010000427.1:0-11312 GCA_033853375.1 Terriglobia bacterium | reverse complement strand
CAGGAGTGCTCGAGGATTTTGTTAAGGCGCGCCGTAGAGAGAACGACATCGGCGCGAGCAGGTGGGTTGCCCCAGCCGAGTTTTGTTCCTCCGCCGCGAGGGATCACGGCGAGTTTGGATTCGTCGGAGAGGCGCAAGACCTCGGCGAGTTGTTGCTCGGTGGCGGGTTCCACGATGAGTTGCGGATGAACGCCGGAGACGGCGTCGGCGGTTGTGGCGCGACGGACAGCGCCAGTGCCGAGAAGAGAGTGGAAGAGTTCTTCGGTTGCTGTAGTCATGGCTTCAGGCAGAAGCCATACAATACAACGGAAATTGTAGCCGCGAGACTGGTCGAAAATGCGGAAAGAAGCCCACTACTTACGCCTTTGCTGCCAAGCAGCGCCAACTGCAGTGATGATCAGCATGCCGCAGAGTAGACCGAAAACCTGAAGGTCATTGGTTAAAGCGCCTCTGAAACTGCAAAGGTCAGCTTTTTCAGCGTGTAGCGGATCATAAAAGACTGTTACGGTTTTTCCGACAAACATGTCGCCGCCGTCACAGGTCGTCGTGCCTTGGTGCCAAGCGTAATGGCGCTGACCGGAGACCACATACTCGAACTGATATTGGTTGTGATTCGGCAGGTCATGAACTACCACGATACCGGTGGTCGTTGCTTCTCGCTGTAAAGCCTTTCGGTCTCCAGTGTATTTGGCAACAATACCGACGATGGGTAGACCGTAGGCAGCAAGGGCAAACAGAACAAAGCCTCCCCATTTGATCTTCCTTCCCGTTAGCTTTCGCGCGATAAAGAGCAGCAGTGACAAAAGAAGGGCGAAGGAAATACAGATCGCAGAAAGCGTCTGAAAGTTTTCCGATGTAGGCCACATGTTAAAAGCGCTCAGCGAGACCGGCGGATTCGATGGGATGGGGGACGTACTCGCCGGGCTTCTCGCCGCAGAGGCGCGGCGCGGGGAAAATTTTCGTGGGATTCGCAAGCTGCAAGGGATCGAAAGCACAACGGACGCGCTGCATCGTGGCTAGATCAGGCTCAGCAAACATTTTGGACATCATGCATTTCTTTTCTTCGCCGACGCCGTGTTCACCAGTAATGGAGCCGCCGGCTGCGATACACAGCTCGAGGATCTTCATCGAGAGGGCAAGAGCGGTTTCTTCCTGGCCGCGAATGCGGCGGTCGTAAAGTACCAGCGGGTGGAGATTGCCGTCGCCCGCATGAAACACGTTGGCGACGCGCAATCCGTTCTCGCGGCTGAGGCGCTCGATTTCGCTCATCACTTGAGGTAGAGCGGTGCGAGGAATCACGCCGTCTTGGACTATGTAATTCGGAGAGATATGGCCCACAGCGGCGAAGGCGGCTTTGCGCCCTTTCCAGACTACTGCGCGTTCGGATTCGGATTGCGCGACGCGAATTTCCCACGCGCCATTCGAACGGCAAATTTCATCGACCTGCGTCATGAGCGCTTCGACTTCGGCGAGCGGGCCATCGAGCTCGACCAGAAGAAGGCCACCGCAACTAGGATAATTAGCGTGGACGGCGGCTTCCGCAGCTTGGATGGCAAGGTTGTCCATCATTTCGATGGCCGCAGGAAGCATGCCCGCCGCGATGACGCCGCTCACGGCGGCGCCAGCTTCGTTGGTGGAAGGGAAAGCGGCGAGCAGCGTGCGGACGCATTCAGGACACTTGACAACGCGAAGAATGATTTTTGTGGCAACGCCGAGAGTCCCTTCGGAGCCAACAAAAACGCCGGTGAGATCATAGGCAGGAGTGTCGAGCGTTTTTCCACCGAGATGCACGAGCGAGCCGTCAGGCAGGACGACTTCGAGGCCCAGGACGTGAGTCGTGGTGAAGCCGTATTTCAGGCAATGCGCGCCACCGGAATTTTCCGCCACGTTCCCGCCGATACTGCAAACCGATTGCGAGGAGGGATCGGGCGCGTAGAAATATTCCTGCTGCTGGACGCGTCCGGTGACGTCAAGATTGATCACACCGGGCTCAACGACGACGCGGGCGTTGGGAATATCGACTTCCAGGATGCGATTCATGCGTGCAAGACACAGGACAATGCCGTTTTCAACCGGGAGCGCTCCGCCGCTGAGACCAGTGCCGGAGCCGCGGGCGACGAAAGGAATTTTTTCCCGATGACAGGCACGGATGATCGCTTGAACTTGTTCCGTGGAGGAGGGAAGCAGGACGGCGCGGGGAAGGACCCGGAAATTCGTAAGGCCGTCGCACTCGTAAGTATGGAGCTCCTCGGGCGAGGTGATGAGGCCGCGGTTGCCAACGATGGAGCGGAATTCGTTGAGGATGGAGGCGTTCATCATGGCGTCGAGAGACATTCTATGCCCTAGTTCAGGAAGAAAGAAGAACGCGGGGGCAGTGATCGCAAAAGACGGGCGCAACAGTGCCTGCCTGGCCCAGGCGGGCTGCGTCCCTAAAAGGGCAGAAAACTAGTGGATGAAGTTCAATCCGCTCGGGATGAACTGGGGCAACACGTAGGCGTACACCATGACGATGAACCCGACGATCGCCGCAAGCGCCACGGAGTGCCAGAAAACGAAGCGAAAGATGGAACCTTCGTTGCCAACCTGATTGGTGGCGGCGGTGGCAATGCAGATGGATTGCGCGTCGATCATTTTGCCCATCACGCCTCCGGCGCTGTTCGTGCCGCACATGAGAATGGGGCTGAGGTTAAGCTGCTGCGCCGTGATTCTTTGCAGGCCGCCGAAGAGCGCGTTGGAAGATGTGTCGCTTCCGGTGAGCGCGACGCCAAGCCAGCCAATGTAGGTGCCAAAGAAAGGAAAAAGCCAGCCAGTGTGCGTAAACGCGAGTCCTAAGACAGCGTCCATGCCTGAGTAGCGCGTGATGAAACCTAAGCCGAGCATACAGGTCATGGCAATGATGGCGAAGCGCAAGCGGACAAGCGTGCGGCCAAAAATGTGCAACATGTCTTTCGGATTGAGGCCAAGGATGAATCCGGCCATGAGGGCGGAGATGAAGCAGCCGGTTCCCGTAGCGGTGAGCCAGTTGAAATCGAAGCGCGCGGGCTCCGCCGTTGGCGTTTGCACGACAGGGGCCGTACGAAGAACTTTGTTATGGAGATAGGGCCAGTCCCAGCCTGCTGGACCAGGCCGGAGCTTGCCATCAGCCATGACCACTTTGAATGAAGGCGTCGTGGCTTGATTCATGGCCAGCTTGACGCTGGGCAATCCCCAAACGAGGACGATGAGGGACAGGATCGCAAAGGGCATCCAGGCCTTGGCGATTTGGCCGGCGGTGAAGTGCTTGACGGAATCGCGGGCCTGGGACGTGGTAACCGTGTGTTCGTCGGAAAAGCGCCAAATTTTCTTGGGTTGCCAGACGCGGAGAAAGAGCAATGTGGCCAGCAAGGAGACGACGGCAGCGATGATATCCACGAGATTGCTATCCATGTGATTGGACCAAAACCACTGCGTGGCGGCAAAAGAGCCTCCAACGACGAGGATCGCTGGGAAAACCTCCCATGTTTCTTTCCAACTCACCATAGCGCGAACCAGCCAGAAGGGAAGGATCAGTGCGGTTAGGGGAAGGATGCGGCCGATCATGGCACTCAGGTCGCTTTCGTTAAGCGCGGTGACGAAGGCCAGCGTATGAATGGGAATACCAATGGAACCCCACGCAACAGGAGCAGTGTTGGCGATGAGGTTGAGAGCAGCAGCCTGAAACGGTTTAAAGCCGAGTCCGATCATGAACGCCCCCGCGATCGCGACGGGAGCGCCAAATCCTGCTGAGCCTTCGATGAAAGCACCGAAGCAGAAAGCCACGAGCAGAAGCTGTAGACGGCGGTCCGGCGTGATTGCCGCCACGGACTGCTTCATGATCTCGAACTGCCCGGTTTCGACGGAAATGTCATAGAGAAAGACGGCGGCGATGACAATCCAGACGATTTTGAGAAGGCCAAAAGCGGAGCCATAAAAGAAACTGGAAACGGCGAGGAGGGCGGGCATCTTGAAAGCGAAAATGGCGACCAGAACGGCGGTTCCAGCGCCGGCAATGGCACAAATGTGCGGCTGGACGCGAAAGCCAGCCAAGAGTCCCAGCAAGACCAGAATGGGGAGTGCGGCGATCAGGGTGGAGAGCCACCAGTGCCCCGTGGGATCGTAAACTTGTGTCCAGGTCAACGAGAGACCTCCGAGAAGTGATGCGTTTGCATCAGGCATGCCGGGAGCCGGGAACTGACGCCAATTTCGGGGGTAAGAACTCTCGAGGTCCCGCAACCCCCACCAAAAACGCTCGTTTCGCGCGCTGAGATAGTTCGTTGTTAGGTCATTCTTGTCAAGCGCTATGTGCGTTCACTTTGGGACATTCCATCGAGATGCTCGGTCAGCATCAAGCGTTTCGGTACCCCTCTCTGGGGATTCGCGTACGGCGTTCCTGCCAAATTGTCGGTTGCGCAGTCGCAAGGGATTGCGCGAAAATTAGTGTTCCGCCGTGGTAAGCAAGTCCCCTGTATAGAACCTGTGGGCGGTTCGCTCCTTATCAGCGGGAATAAGCAGCACAAAAAGGAAAAACGCATATGACGCAACACATAGGAGAACTCAATCCACCAGTCCGGCTGATGTTGACGCCGGGACCGTCTTCGGTCGATCCGCGCGTGTACCGCGCTCTTGCTACGCCGCTGGTGGGCCATATGGACCCCTGGTTCCGCGGATGCATGGATGAGACTCAAATTCTCCTGAGGCAGATTTTTCAGACGGAGAACCGCATTACGCTGCCGCTCTCGGCTTCTGGCTCGGGCGGCATTGAAGCCTCGGTGGTCAATGTGTTGGAAGAGGGCGATGAAGCCATCGTCGCTGTGAACGGCGTGTTTTCCGAGCGTATGTACGGAATCGCCACGCGTGCATCGTCGAAAGTGACAAAGGTTGAAGCGCCCTACGGCAAGCCCGTGGACCCTGAAGATGTCCGCCGCGCGGGCAAAGGCAAGAAGATCAAGATGGTCGGACTGGCGCAAGGCGAAACGTCCACGGGCGTGCTCACGAAAATTGAGGGATTCCGCAAAGTGGCCGATGAATTGGGAGCATTGCTCGTCGTGGACACGGTTGCCTCGCTCGCCGCCGTGGCGCTGCACGTGGACCGTGAACGCGTGGATGTTTGCTTCAGTGGTTCGCAAAAGGCCATCAGCGCGCCTCCGGGAATGTCGCCTATCACGGTGAGTTCCGCCGCCGAGGACGTATTTCGCAAGCGCAAGACTAAAGTGCAAAGCTGGTATTTCGACCTGACCACGGCGATGAATTATTGGGGCAAAGACCGCTTGTATCATCACACGCCTCCGATCTCATTGATTTTTGCTTTGCGCGAAGCGATGCGCCTGGTCATGGAAGAAGGTTTGGAGACACGCTGGGAGCGCCATCGAGTGAATCAGCTTGCGCTCATCGCTGGTCTGGAAGCGATGGGTCTGAAGCTGCTCGTGGAGAAGCCAGCGGATCGCCTGCCAACGGTGACCGCGGTCATGATTCCAAGCGGCATTGACGACGCAAAGCTGCGGAATCAGCTTTTGGACGAGTTCAATATTGAAATTGCTGGAGGTTTCGGGCCGATTAAGGGCAAAATCTGGCGTGTCGGCCTGATGGGCTACTGCAGCCAGAAGCCCAACGTGCTGCTCTTCCTCGCGGCTTTGGAGAAGTGCCTGATCGATCAGGGATTCCGCATGGGGAGCGGTGCGGGCGTCGGCGCCGCCGTGAACCATTACACGCACGCAGAAACTGCGGCAGCAGTGAGCCGGTGACAGAATTTAACTTGGACAGAAGGATGCTTTAGCGAGCAACAAGTTTCATAAAAAGTTTTGCTCGGGGCTCTTCCACACATTAAGACTTATAACTAGAACTAAGAACTGAACGAGAGGAGTAAGCGTGACGACACGGCCCGTTTTAGCGAATGCCGGCGCGATGAGCCAGTTCATCGGCCCATTTGAAGTGACTTCCAAGCTGAGCGGGCAAACTTACCAGTGCCGCTTCTCGCACATGTGGAACGGCATCGCCACGCGTCACGCGGACACCATCGACACAAAGTTCTTCGTCGACGGCCAAGCCCACGTCGTCGGGCTGGCGCACACCGCTTTTGTGAAATTTCGCGAAAAGGCTCGCCGCGACCTGACCGATCGCGAAGCCAGCTTTGTGGCCGCCGAGTATTTGCGCGAACGCCTCGAAGAAGACGATATCCGTACGCTCTACGACGTCCCAGAAAGCGAAGTCCTGCGCCTGATCGACCTAGTCGGTATCAAGTAATCTCTGAAAAAGCCAATTGGAATGAAAGCGGCGGGTTCAGCTGGTGTTATTGCCGCTCCTCAGTCTCCTGGCTCCGCGCGAAAAGCCTCAAGGATGGGGTGGCGAATTCCGTCGCGCCGGATGAAGTACATCACCAGGAACATTAACAGCGCCCCACAAACCATCACGCCTACGGCAATTTGCAGGCCCACTTGCAGGTCACGCTGGTCGGAAATTTTGCCCACCACGTGCGGTCCCAGCCCGCCCAGCAATTGCGTGGCGAACATGTACACGCCAACGGACGTGGCATGTGCGCGGCGCGGCATCATATCGTGCAAGACCGCGGTGACCGGGCCGTGATACCAGGACATAAAAAAGCTGGCGACGAAGAATCCCACCAGAACCGTTGATTTCTCTTCCGATTGAATAGCCAGCAATAGAAAGGGAGCCGCCAGAAGAAATGCCCCGGCGATGGCGATGATGCGCCCGTAAGTAAACGATCGCTGCAACCAGTCCGCTACGTAGCCCCCGGCCAACACCCCCAGCACCAACGCAAAAAGCGTAATCAGCGCAAGGGAAACGGAAGCTTCACGCAAGCTGAAGTCCTTGTAGCTCACAGCGAAATCAATGCCCCAGGAAATCAGCGATACGCTCGAAAAGGTGATGCACACACCTGCCGCGATCAGGGAAACAAACGCGGGGACGCTGAGGAGCCGTTGGATGGGCACGACTTCCGAGCGAGGTCCTCGCGGCGGTTCTTCGAGCCCAATCAGCGCGAGCCCGGGAAAAATTCCGAGAACTGCGACAGCAAACAGCGCCGCCTGCCAGCCGTAACGCGGCCCGATGATCCCGCCAAGCGCCAGCCCTGACGCTCCGCCCAGCAACATGCCAGCAGCAAATACTGCTTGGGCAAACGCGCGGCGCTCCGTGGGAAAGGCGCCAGAAATCATGGACTGCGCCGCAGGAGCGTACGCTGCTTCACCGAGGCCGACCATTGCACGGGCAATCAGAAAATAAGAAAGAACCGTGAACAAACCGCCCGCGAATGACGCCACGCTCCAGCAAATGATGCCAATTGCAATGATGGCTTTCCGGCTGAAGCGGTCGGCGACAAAGCCAAAAGGAATGCTGGCAATTGCCAGGACCACCAGAAGCCAAGTTTGCATGTCTCCGAGTTGGGCATCGGTAGCATGGAGATGATCGCGCAATAGGGGAATTAGCGGAACTACGGCCTGCCGCGCCGCAAAGTTGACAAAATTGATTAAAGCAAGTACAGCAAGGAGGCGAATCTGTTGGGCATTGAGCGGAGTGGACTTTGTGAGCATGCCAAGTTTGCTGGGTGACCCGTATGCGACCTGGTGGAGCGGAAGTGAAAAGCTCTTGGAAACCAGCCGGAACACGTAACGGGCCGCGTCCGCTCGACCTATAAAGATTATAGTACGACCATGAATGCTCCCCCTTCAACGGATGCTACGACGACGCGCCTGACCGCAGTTGTCTCTTATGGCGTCTTGCTGTTGCTGATTTATTTGGTTTTCCGCATCTCGGAACCATTCCTAAGCGCGCTGGCGTGGGCAGCCATTCTGGTGACTTTCTTTTATCCGATGCACAAGCGGATCGCCAAGCGGCTTTCGCAGGCTCGCGCCTCGGTGGTCAGCACATTGGCGGTCACGGTTCTCCTGATCGTGCCGTCCATCTTGTTGACCACTCTGTTTGTGCGGCAAGCCGTCGCGATTTCACGGGGCGTGCAGCATTCCATCGTCGAGCAGCACGCGCCTGTGATTGCCAAAGGCTGGTCCTGGCTCGCCAGTCATGTTCCGGGCTTGGATCCCAATGCGAATATTTTTGAGACGCTTGAGCGAGGGATCGAGAAACAAGCCGGTTTTTTGGCGGAACGGATTGGCACGATTCTGAAAAACATTGCCGCATTTATTTTCGATTTGTTCGTGATGATCTTTGCGATGTTTTACTTCTTCCGCGACAGCGAGAAAATCCTCCGCGCGGTGCGGAGCATTTTGCCGTTCGATGCTCACCACCAGGACGCCATGATCATCCAGATCCGCGAATTGATCTCCGCGAGCGTCACCACCAGCCTGGTGGTCGCGGCCATTCAAGGAGCTCTCGGCGGCCTGGGGTTTGCGATCGTTGGTCTACCAGCGCCGGTCTTCTGGGGTGTGGCGATGGCTTTTTTTTCGCTGGTGCCGGTTGTGGGTTCAGGCTTGATTTTTGTTCCCGCCTCGCTTTGGCTGGGCTTTGCCGGGCACTGGGGGCGCGCGGTTGTGCTCCTCGCCATCTGCGCGGGAATATCCACCATTGTGGACAACGTGCTGCGACCGGTGTTGCTTGGGGGCCGGACCGAGTTAAGCGGATTGGTGATCTTCATCAGCGTCCTGGGCGGCGTAAATTTGTTTGGAATGCTTGGCCTGGTGCTGGGGCCGATCCTGGTGGCCATGGCCGCGGGAGTTTTGAGCGTTTACCAGGAGAGCGCGGAGAGTCCGCCGATAACCGCCGGGTAACATCCGCCCTGCTCGGCCGTGGTCGTCTAGCCTGACTGTGCTAGAGTAACGCGCTCGAAAGGATTTCATGACCACGAAGCCTGCACCAAAGCCTGTGGAGCTTCCTCCAGACAAATTGCGCTGGAAGTGTGAGCTTTCGCGCATCCCATTCGAAACGACGGCGCAGGCGGATCTCCGCGAGGGGTTTATCGGGCAGGAGCGCGCCTTACGCGCGCTGAAAATGGGCGTGGAGCTTTCTGCTCCCGGCTACAACGTCTTTGTTTGCGGACTGGCAGGCACCAGCCGCGGCGGCACGATCGCCCACATGATCCGGGAGCTTCATCCGCCAACGAAAGAATCTCTGGACCGCTGCTACGTGAACAATTTCAAATTCCCCGACCGGCCACGGCTGCTCACTCTTCCGCGCGGGCAAGCCGATTCCTTCAGAAAGGACATGCAAGCGGGCATCGACTTCTTGCGCCGCCGCATTCCTCAAGTGTTTGAAGGCGAGCCATTCCAGCGGCAAAAGGGAAGGATTGTCGAGCGCTTCACTGTCCGCGAAAAGGATTTGATGGACGATTTCACGCGGCGCATCGCGCGCGACCAGTTTGCCCTCGGCCACATGCAAGTTGGCGCCGTCGCGCTACCGGAAATCTTTCCAGTGCTCGAAGGTCAAATGGTGCCCATCGAAGACATCTCAAAGATGGTCCATGAAGGGAAACTCGAAGGCACCGTCGCCGAGGAGATCGAACGAAAGTACGAGCAATTCCGGCAGGAATTCACGGTCGTTTACCGCAAGACGCTCACGCTCTCGCGCGAACTGGCCAGCGAGTTGAGCTACCTGGAACAGGAAGCCGCTTCGGTCCTCGTGGACGGTGTGATTGAAGAGTTGAAGGAAAAATATCCCGGCACGAGTGTTGCGGAGTATCTCGAAGAGGTGCGGCATCATCTGCTGGACAATCTCGATCCCTTCAAGGAGCGCGAGGGCGAAGGCGAACAGGAAGAAGAGTCGCCCGACGGTTTGCAAAAGGGCCCGGGCGGGCCGGAGCGCGACCCTTTTCGCGTGTACGGAGTCAACGTCATTCTCGCGCACAATCACGAAGAAACATCTCCGGTGATTTTCGAAACTACTCCTACCTACGCGAATCTTTTCGGCACGATTCAACGGGCCTATGACGCGCGCGGCGGCTGGAGCAGCGATTTCATGGACCTGCGAGGCGGTTCGCTGCTTCGCGCCGACGGCGGGTTCTTGATTATGTACTCGTTGGAAGCGCTGTCGGAGACTGGAGTATGGCGCGCGCTGAAGCGCACGCTGAACCACAACCGCCTGGAAATACAGCCGCAGGAAATCTTTTATCCGTTTGGCGGAAGCGCGCTGAAGCCGGAAGCTATCGACATCAACGTAAAAGTGATTTTGATCGGCGACCGTCAACTTTACGAGCTTCTATACGAATACGAAGAAGACTTTCGCAAAATCTTCAAAGTGCGCGTGGAGTTCGACGAAGAGATGGCCATGAGCGATGGTGTCATAGCCGAGTATGCCGGGCGGCTGCGCGCGTTGTCGGAAAAAGAAAATCTGTTTCCGTTTGACCGCGGCGCGTTTGCGGCGATGCTCGAATACGGGGTGCGCCAGGCCGGCCGCAGGAACAAAGTGACTGCACGCTTCGTGGACATCGCCGATCTGGCGCGGGAAGCGCACTACAGTGCCGCTGCTACGGGCGAAACAATAGTTCGGGCACATCACGTCCGCCTTGCTTTGTTTTCCAAAATCGAGCGCCACAACCTGATCGAAACGCGCATCCGCGAAATGATCGAGCAAGGAACGCTGCTCGTGGACGTTTCCGGGTCGCGCGTTGGCCAGGTAAATGGGCTGAGCGTGCTCGAGATCGGCGGCTACTCGTTCGGCAAGCCGGCGCGCATCACTGCTACGGCGGCCTTGGGAAAAGCCGGCCTGATCAACGTTGAACGCGAAGCCAACTTGAGCGGACGGTTTCACGACAAAGGTGTGCAAATCATCGCTGGCTATTTGCGAAGCCAATTTGCGCAAGATAAACCTCTGTCACTGGCCGCAAGCATTTGTTTCGAACAGTCGTATTCGGGAGTGGATGGAGACAGCGCCAGTTCCACGGAAATTTATGCCCTCGTCTCCGCGTTATCGGGGCTGCCGTTGCGCCAGGAGATTGCGGTGACAGGATCGATCAATCAGCAAGGCGACATTCAGGTCATCGGCGGCGTGAACGAAAAAATCGAAGGCTACTTTGACGTCTGCCGCATCAAGGGCCTTACCGGCACGCAGGGCGTGATGATTCCGGAAGCGAATGTCGAGGACTTGATGCTGCGCGAAGACGTGCTGGATGCGGTGGCCTCGGGAAAATTTCACGTGTGGCCGGTGGCCAAAGTCGAGCAGGGAATCGAAATTCTGACGAATGTTTCCGCTGGGAGCCGGAACGGCGCGGGCAAATTTGAGGACGGCACAGTTTTTGCGATGGTGGATGAACGGCTACGGGAAATGGCCAAGACGCTAAAGGAATTCGAATAAGCCCGTTCCCTAGCTTTGTCTTTCTGTAAGTGCCTTGTTTT
>JAWOLO010000426.1:0-2788 GCA_033853375.1 Terriglobia bacterium | reverse complement strand
CTGCTCTTCTCGTTTTGGTCCGTCCTCAACGCGCGGGGAGATCGTCCAAGCGCAGTCCAGAAGAGCGGCATACGCTGTGGCTTCCTGCGAAGAAGAACGCCAGCGCCAGGTGATGCCCTGGAACGCTTCTGCCTGCACCTTTGTCATTTCGGTTTCCACGCCCAGTTCTCTGGCGATCTGATTAATGGCAAACACTTTTGTCAGCGGAGCAGAGCCCGCGAGAATCGCAACCGGTTTGCCCCCAAGTTCTAGCTCAAGGCGAACGACCGCCTGTACCGGAAAATCTGGAACGAAAAGACATGCGAAGGCCAAGGTGTACCCCCTGAACGTGGTGGAGGAAAGGGAAGAAAGTAGCGCGTTATCGATGCTTATGGAGTCTGCGTCCGCCAGCGAGCGAAATCGGCGGGCTGCGACAGCACTCGCGAACGGGTCACTTCTCCCTCAACTTCAAATCCCTCGAAAGTGGAAATTCCGGCTTCCGCACTTGAAGCAGCACGGCTCCAGCGGTTCGCGCGCCGCTGGCAGCGGAGAACCAGCGAGGCACAGCTTTTTGTACACGACTCTTCTCCGAGCAAAAGGAGAATCGTCGGCGTGTTTTCGACGGCACGGCGAAACCGAAACCATGTGCTCAAATCGATGCGGCGCGCGTCCACCCAGGAAATTTCTCCCAGGTCCAACACGACGACGCCCCATCCTCCGCCGTGCAACAGCAGGTCCGTTAACTTCAGTGCCTGTTCGAGCCGCTTCCAGGGCTTTGTACCCCTGTGTTCGAATCGCACTTCACTTGCCGGATATGTTTCGATCTTCATTGGCAAGGAACGTGAAGGCCGAATGCCTCGCCGCGGAGGTTCTCTGTCTCTCTACCTGCTCTCTCGCGCAGCGAGCGACGACGTGGATTTGGGCTGACTCCGTAACCGCTGTTTGTTTCCCGACTATAGAGGGAATGGCTCTCTCTACGCCGCGCATCGACTCACGCGGATGCCGCCAGCCATGGATTTGCACGGGCTTCTTGCTTGCGGAACCGGGATCCCGAGTTTTTGTTTCTTCCTTCTGTGCCGGAGCAAAGTAGGATGACTTCAGATCCGGCTCACCATCCCCCGATTCACCGCAGCGAATCCAGAGCAATCGCCGAAGTTCAACTCCCGCCGCGCCGAGGGACAGTGGGTCCAGAGAATCGGAAACATCAACGAACGCACACGCCTCCTGGCGTTCGGTTGCCTGGGCAAGCAACGAGACCGCAAGGCTGGTCCGCCCAGAGGAAGGGGGGCCGCACAATTCCACCAAAGACCCCCGCGGAAAGCCTCCACCGAGCACGGCATCGAGTTCCGCAACTCCGCTCGGCTGGAGTTCGACGTCGGAACGCCTCTGGAAACCTCCGAGACCGCGACCAATGAAGGCTTCATATCTTCCTTGCTTCCGGGAGGGTGCAATCATGGCGTCTCGATATTCGCCTTATATTCGCCTATGCCGATTCTCCTCACCCGAAGGGGAGTTGTCAAGGGATCTGGGGAGTTCGTAACCAGGAGACGGTTCCTGCCAATGAACCACAAACCGTGCTATGTGTGGTACAATTGTCAAGGATCTGTGCTACACAGAGGAAGCAGTTCCATAAGCCTTCGCAGCGAGGCAGTCCGCTTTCTGAGTGAGGTGCAACCATGAGCCATGCCCGTCAACCTAGATCTCAACAGGCAAAGAAGCCGGCAACGGTCAGGTTGGGAGTCACGCGGTCTAAAAAGCTGCGTGAGGTGATGACCATTGCTGAAGAGGAGGGTTTACTGCGCGGAGAAAGAACGCAGGTAGTTCGTGGGCGAATGCCGAAAGAGCTGGTTGCGAGGGCCAAGAAGCGAACCGGCATCGATTCTGACACAAAGCTGATCGAGATTGCACTTGCGCATGTGGCGGTAGAAGACGACTATGCCGACTGGCTGCTTTCCCGCCGGGGTGTCATTGGCCGGGAGGCAGACCTTGAGTTCTGAATTTCGGGCCATCCTGAAGCGCTTCAAACTGGACAGGCCCAGAGGCCCTCTAAGAAAGCGTCCGGAGTCAGAACTCGAATTTGTAGAGACGACCTCCAGCAGACCCAACAAGCTGCTTTACGATACGACGGTTTACGTCGACATTCTGCAAGATCGCTTCCCGCGCGATGGAGAACGCATGCTGCGTGCGGCGGATGCCTGGCATTCCCCGGTTACAGAAGCCGAACTAGCGGCGACTTGCGGCCTGCTCGATCCCGGTCATCCTGAAACCCGGGGAATCATTGAGCAGATCAATGCAGTGATCGAGCAAAGACCCAGCTACCGAACCATCGCTCCTGATCGTGAAGTTTGGCGCGAGGCGGGCGTCCTTTCCGGCCTAATCGCCCGACTGCAAGGATACGGAAAGGATCAACGCAGACGAGCCATGAACGATGCGTTGCTCTTTGCAACCGCAAGAAAATACGGGTGCACGGTGCTCACGCGCAACATCGTTGACTTTGATTTTCTACAGCAGCTAGCTCCATCCGGTCGAGTCCTGTTCTACGCTGTTTAATATCCCCCCTAAGTCGGAATCGTTAGCCCAGCGCTGGCGCTATGGCCAGAGTAACGAGCAACCCTAAGTGGAGGATGGTGGCACGGCGAAAGGCTCACGAGTCGGAAGGTTTCTAGGACCCAGCAAACACAATTACCCCTCCGCATCGGGTCGAGTTTAATCGGCACGGGCTCTGAACGTTCTCCATGCAATATCGCGACGCGCCATTCCACATAGAAACAGAACAGAAAGGGGACGCCATGAAAAGGTCAGCAGATTC
>JAWOLO010000425.1:0-39015 GCA_033853375.1 Terriglobia bacterium | reverse complement strand
ATCCGCTGGCGGCTCTGCGGCACGAGTAAGATATGGTCCTTCGTGCCGCAACGAAGGATGAAGATGTTCGCGTGCGTCTATCATCCGTAGCCGCTCGCGATAGAGGCCGCGCTACTCTGGCGCACTTTTAGCCTGCGCACGAGTATGGCCCGGATGCTGCTGAGAAAACGAGCCTAGATTGACTGCTCTAGACGATTTTCAGGGCGGACACGCTGGCGGTGACTACCTGGCGGTTGTCCGGAATTGGGACGAGCGTTCCCGCAAACGGCCAACTGCCACTTTCTAAGAAAACCAACCTCGCTGCAAGTAATTCCGTTTGCGCGGGTTAGAACAATCTATCGCGTGGCGCAGTTCCTGCGTCAAATGGGCAAGCGTAGGGCTCAGACAGCTTGCTAACGCCGGGAGTAAGAGCAATGATAGCAGCCGAAATAGCCACCGATTGTGAGACGATGCAGCAGCGAATTCTCATTGCCGATGATCAGAAGGATGTACTGGACGCGCTGCAGCTACTCCTCAAGGGCCAAGGTTATCTCCTCGAAACGGTGAACAACCCCGCCGATTTGCTCGAAGCGCTGGCGCAGCGCGATTTTGACCTTCTCCTCATGGACCTGAACTATGCGCGGGACACGACTTCGGGGCGGGAGGGACTGGACGTGCTCGGACGCCTGAAAGAGATGTCCGACGCACCACCAGTGGTGGCCATGACGGGTTGGGCCACCGTGGGCCTGGCCGTGGCCGCCATGCAGCATGGCGTGAGCGATTTTGTGGAGAAACCCTGGGACAATTCGCGGCTGCTGGAAATCCTGGAAAAACAGATTGAACTGGGCCGCGAGCGCCGTGAAGCGCGCCGGCGGGCCAACGAACAGAAGCTGGCGCAGGAAGAAGCCATTCACCATTTTCAGGAACAGGAGCGCGAGATCGCCGAAGCCAAGGCGATTCAGGAAAGGCTTGTTCCGCGCGAGATCCCCCTAGTGACGGGCTATGAAATCGCAACGTCCTGGCAGTCGGCCAGGACGGTGAGCGGAGATTATTTTGACGTTCTCGCCCTGGGCGAAGATATGCTGGGCTTGTGCATTGCGGACGTCGCGGGAAAGGGCATACCAGCGGCGCTGTTGATGTCCAATCTGCAGGCGGCGGTCCGGGGACTCTCTTCGCCGTCGCTGACGCCAGATCTTCTGTGCAACAGTTTGAATTCTCTCGTCTGGAAGAACACCCACACCGACCGTTTCATCACGCTTTTCTACGCGCAACTGGATGGCCGGGCACGAAGGCTGCGCTACGCCAACGCGGGGCACAACGCGCCGATTGTCGTGCGCGCCGGAGGCTCGTACGAACGGTTGCAGGAAGGCGGCGGAGTTCTCGGGGTTTTCGAGGAGCAGAATTTTGACCTGGGCACCGTGGACCTCGGGCCAGGAGACCGGCTGGTCCTTTTTACGGACGGTGTGACGGAAGCCAGCAACGGCGAGGGTGAGGAATTCGGAGAGCAGAGGTTATTGTCGTTGCTTGAAGAGCACCGCGCGCTGCCCGCAAACGAGATAAAAGAAAAAATTGCCTCAGCGATCTTGGAGTTTAGCGGCGGGCATCTGACCGACGATGCGACGCTCCTGATTCTCGCAGTTGGCACATGAGTTCCCTCGCCGCCTGAATCAGCAGGCGCTCTTGCTTAGGCTCGTTCACTGAATCATGGGCTTGAGCTTGGCCACCCACACCGCGAAATGATCCAGGGGAACAGGCTCAATGCCCGCGTCGCGCAGCGTGTCGCGCACGAAACGATGGCGAAGATTTCCTTCTGTCAGTTCCACATCGGTAACCGCGGCAAATTCTGATTTCCAAGGAGCCTTTGCGGCCATGCGTTCCGCCGTGTATGCCAGATTCTTGACCTCGCCTGGGGCGCGGCTGACGGACAGCGTATGCACGAACCCGCGCGTGCCATTGCGCCGGTAGCCGTAATCAATGCGCATGGGATCGCCGGGAAACGTGAAATCCGCGATGTGCAGGCCCTTCTCGATGCGCTCCCATAATCGTGCTTGACGAAAAACCTGCGAGCAGTACGAACGAATCTGCGCGCGACTGCCCGGCGCGCCCACGCGGCCCGATGCCCGCTGCAGTGCCACATGGTCGTTGTACAGCCGCTCCAGTTCGGCATCCAGATCTTGCGCCAGCGTGCCCTTTTGCGGCGCGAGTTGCAGCGCGTTCGAAAGCGTATCGTCCCACTTGGCCAGCATCGCCTGCCAATCGTTGCCATTTGCCGCCGTTTCATTCACGGATTGAAAGCGATCCTCCAGGTCGTCGCGCAGTCGCCGCAGCAAATCTTCGTCGGCCTGGGGATGCAAGCGCCGAAGGCGGCTGAATTCCGCCTGTTCCTCAATCAGCCGCAGCCGCCGCTCTCCGGTATCCGGGGCGAAGAGCAGCACGCCGATGTTGACCCACTCGTCGCGCACCAGATTGGGCATGTAGCGCAGAATGCGGTAGGCAAAGGCGCGCTCCGCCGCAGCGCGATTGTTCTGTTGCGTCTCAGCAAAGGATTCATTCACGGCTCACTCCCTTCAAGTCAAATCCAGTTCGGAAAAGGCTGGCGGCTCGACCGCTTGGCCTCCAAAATCAAATCCGGCACCCGACTGCGCCGTCGGTATAGCTGCTCGGCGAGGCGCTGGAGGGCGTCGTAATCGTCCCCGTACCATTCCGGGGGAATCTCCCCGATAAGCCTATGTAGGACGTCCCCGGTTATCTGTTTTTCAAGCCGCTCGATCCACGGTCCGAAGGACTCCATTCCAATCACTCCCTGGTACACACGGTTGCGCGCGTAGAGACCGCGCAGCGGCGCATCGGGAAAGTTCCACTCGCCGACGTTAAAGCAAAAGCCCTGATCGATCATGCGGGCTTTGTAGCGCCACTCCGGCTGGCCGGGCGTGCCGCCGCCCTCACAAAAGAAGACCGCCTGTCGCCCGTTGGTGTTGCAAGTCCACTTGTCGAACACCAGCATGCCAGCAAAATCATGCAGATTTTCCACTTCGCGCAGTTGCTCTTCCGGAAGAAAATCATGCAACGCAGTCCTTTGCGGGTCCACTGCATAGCGAGAGCCGAATTGCAAACCCGGTTGGCAGGGAACCCGCAAACGAGGCAGTTCCATGGCCAATTCCGGCGTCAGCCGAATCAGTTCTTCCGACACTTCGACAATCTCAACTGGAACCGTGGGTAGCCCCAAACGCCCCGCCAGTCTGGTCCCTAGCAGTTCATTGACCAGGACGCGCCGGTGCTGCGGGTTATTTTGGAACTTCACGACGTAGTAGTAGCCGTCGTCGCAGCGCATCAGGTGAGACTGCGCACCGCCCCGCATCCGCCGTATCTGCTCCAGGGCCCGCAACATGCAGGTTTATGCTAACGGTACTTACCGATTCGGGCAAGAGAAGGGAGATTGCGGAGAAACAAATTCCCTAAATGAAAACAGGCCAAATCCAAGACGGGAATTTGAAAAATCGTGGGCCATTCTCAATCTAGAAACGGAATTCCGCTAAAGGAAAGAGCCGGGACTACTCCCGGCTCTTTTCCCAACACTCTTTCTAGCGTCAAAAACCCTAGCGCCTCTTTTTCTTCGCTGCTTTCCGCGCTGGTTTCTTCGCCGCTTTCTTCTTTGGTTTCGCCTTCGCTTTTTTCTTTGGCGCAGCCTTCTTTTTCGCCGCTGCTCTCTTCGGCGCAGGCCGGGCCGCAGGCGCAGGCCTTGGCGCCGGAGGTTCTTCCTCCGGCTCCTCGCCTACGATCGCCATCTCTTCTTCCTCGGTCTCGACGATCTCCTGCGACTCGCCGCCCAGCTCTTCGTCGTCTTCCAGCCGCGACAGCTCGTTGTCGTCTTCGAAGTTCTCTTTCTCAAAATCCATTCCGTCCTCCCCTGGGGGAATCTCATAACCCCGTCGATCCACGGGTCGATCATACATACTTTGCTGTTTTGGCCGGAGTTCTCGTAGGACACCCCGTCCTCGCGCCGTTGTTTGTTATCGTACTCGTTGGAACTTGTCAAGTGGTCTCGAAAGTTCCCCGCAAGAGATCTCTCGGAGCGGCCGATAAGCACATTCTCCCCAGCCGCTGCAAACAGCGGCCCTTCTCTGTTAAATTTATAAGTGTATAGAAATAAAGGGCTTATTGAGAATTGGCGCTAGCCGGTATGCTGGCGGCCTTCGCGGGAGCCGAAGCCGTAGCTTTCCTTTTCGCGTGTGGCCTTGTGCGCCTGCGATACGTTTCGGGGGCGCCACCGATAGTGTAAATGCGCAATACCATGCCGCGGCCCACGCGGTTCGATCTCAGCCGATTCCATCTCCGCACGTCTTCCGGGTTCACGCTGAAGCGATCCGCGATTCCTGCGAGCGTATCGCCGCGCCGCACACGGTAACTCACCAGGAGCCGTTTGGTCTCAGACAACGGCTGTGTTGCGGGAATCGTCAGCTTCGTGCCGGGCTCCAATACAGCGGTGCGCTCGATATTATTGGTGTCGGCGATAACCGCAGCCGTCACGCGGTATTTTCTTGCAATGGAAGCCAGTGTTTCGCCGGGTTCCACACGGTGGCGCCGCCAGCTAATCCACTTGTCCGGCGGAATCGCAGCGATTTCTGTCGTGAATTTTTCGCCCGTGCCTTGCGGAAGGTGCAATTCGAACGACGGATCATCGGGCGTGGCCATGCGCAGCAGGGAAGGATTCAAGGCGCGCAGCGTCTCGACATCCACGTCGATCGTTTCCGCTACCAGCCTCAGATCGATGGGACGCCCCGGTTTCACAACGTCAGTAGAAACGGGCGTTTCGGGATCGGCTTGAATATTGTAGTGCGCCGCGTCTTTGGCGATCAGCGTCAGCGCGATGATGATGGGCACGTAATTTTTCGTTTCGCGCGGCAGGACGTTGCGTTTGTAGAGTTCCCAGAAATCGGCGTACCCTGTGCGCTCGATGCCTTTCTGCACGTTGCCGGGTCCGCAGTTGTACGCCGCCATAGCCAGATACCAATCGCCGAAAAGTCCATAGAGGTCGCGCAAATGCTGCGCCGCCGCACGCGTGGCTTTCTCCGGATCCTGCCGCTCATCGATCCACCAAGTATGGTGCAAGCCGTACTGCTGACCGCGATAGGCCACAAATTGCCAGATGCCGCGCGCCCCGGCGCGGGAAAGCGCCAGCGGCTGGAAAGCGCTTTCCGCTTGCGCCAAGTAAATCAAATCCTGTGGAAGACCTTCTTCCTTGAGAACGCGCGAAATCATGTCGCGATACTTTCCGCTGCGCCGCAGCCCGTTTTCCACGATGTCGCGTCCTTTGGGCGTCTGGAAGAAATTGAGGAACGAGAGCACCTCGTCGTTTACCGTCAGGGGCAGATCGTGAGATACGTTCTTAGCAGCTTCCTCCGCACGCTCTTTCAGCCGCGGATCGGCCGGCAGCGTGACTGCCGCCACTTCGTCAATGGGCGCAGGAACAGCAGCGGCCTCGGTGAAACCTTCGCCGCCGCGAAACGCCTGGAGTTCGTAGGCATATACCGAATCCACGACATGATGGAACAAAGCACTGAGCGCGGGATCGCCGTCCGGGTCGTAACCGCTCTCCAGCATCCAGTCCACCGCGTCATCAAAATCCTTGCGCGCCGCTTCCAAGTGGCCGGCCTTGAAGTTTTTCTCGCCGGAGGCGAACTTCTCTTCCACTTTCTGCGTCAGATAGGCTTTTCCCTCCGGAATCGGAGGCAGGAGAGAGCTTGGTAACGGGCGTTTCGGATCCGTGAGCGGCAAAGGCGCCAGCGAAGGCGCGGTTTGTTGGGCTGCTTGGGAGGCGAAGCGCGACCCAGCGGCAACATGGGCTGAACTCACGCCGGTTCCAGAGATTTGTGTCGCAGGGATGTGGGCTTGCACCGGTTTCTTGGTTGCGTCTTCGCAACTCATGCCGGCTGCTGCGATCACGATTGTGCTTGCTGCAAGAAGCACGCGTCGTTTCATCCCTATTATGGTAAAAAGCGAGGCGCGTTCAGGTCAACGCTTCTTGTGGGGAGACGTGCCAATGCTCTTACTACTGCCAATCTTCCCCTCCGCCGTTCCATGCCCGCCCATCCATGGGATAGACTCCCGTCAGAGGTGATCTCATGCACACCGGTCCGTCGCAACCCGGTAGGAGTATTTACTGGAAGTCCGCTATTCGTCTCTCTTTTCCGATTTTCTTTTTTGCGTCGCAGCTTGCCGCACAACAAAAACCCCTTCCGAAGGAAAAACGCCTCGCGATCGAAAGAGCTGTTGCCAGCTTCATGTCCGCAAACAGCATTCCGGGGCTTTCCGCGTCAGTCGTTCTCGATGGGGAGCCTCGTTGGTCTGAGGGTTTTGGCATGGCTGATCTGGAAAACTCCTCTCCGGCCACTTCCTCGACGCTTTTCCGCCTCGGCTCCATTTCGAAGCCCATCTCCGCCACAGCAGTGCTTCAGCTTTGGGAGCGCGGCAAGCTGGACCTCGACGCTCCGGTTCAAAAATATTGCCCGGAATTCCCGCAAAAGGAGTGGCCGATCACCACTAGAGAATTGCTCGGCCACCTTGGCGGAATCCGCCATTACAACCCGGATGGAAAAGGCGATGTTCCTGAAGACAGCGCACGGCACTTTGCTAGCATGCAGGAGTCGCTCCAGCTTTTTGCCGACGATCCCCTCGTCGCCAAGCCCGGCACGAAGTTCCACTATTCGACCTATGGTTACACTCTCGTTGGTTGTGTCCTCGAGGGCGCGGCCTCCGAGAGATTCATCGACTATGTGCGGGAAAATATTTTTCAGCCCTCGGGGATGGAGCAGACTCGCGATGATGATTTCTTCACCGTAATTCCTCACCATTCACGCTGGTATCACATAGACAAAGGCGGAGTCGTCCGCAATGCCGGCGTTCTTGATTCCAGCTACAAGATTCCCGGCGGCGGAATTATCTCCTCCGCGGATGACATGGCGAATTTCGAAGCCGCTATCGTTGCGGACAAACTTTTGAAGCGCAGCTCAAGAGATCTCATGTGGACTTCCCTCAAAACTGCGGATGGAAAAGAAACCGGCTACGGTCTCGGCTGGGGAATCATGGACAAGTTTGGCCTGCACATTCTGGCGCATACGGGAGGGCAGCAAGGAACCAGCACGGCCTTCGCCGTCGTTCCTGCGCGCAGCGCCGGCGTAGTCGTGCTGTGCAATCTGGATAGCGTGGATGTGGCGCAGCTCGCCATGCAAATTCTGCGCTTCGCCCTGGACCTTCCAGAAAACGGGCCCTAGGCCGTTCGAAAAGGCTCGTCAGGCCAGTTCGCGTAAATCGTGTCGATGGGTCCGCCCACCCAGTATTTGTAGAAACCTTCATCGCAAGGATTCAAGTGAGGGCCGTAGGCCTTCTCAAAGTGCCTGCCGAAGTGCGGCCGCCTCCCGTCCGCGTCGCAGAAGGGGTATTCGTCAGAAAGGCTCCAAGAGCTGAAGACTCGCCCCGATTTCTTCATTATTTCTCGATCGGCGGCGAGGCAGGCAATGGCCCGCCCGGCATACAAGGGCGTCTCCGATTCTGCATAGTCCGGCACCTTCTTCACTGCATCGCGCCAATTCGCCTCCGTCACGCCGAAGCGTTCCAGCATCACCTCCGATCGCAGAAAGCCGGGCGTGAGCGCGATGGCGGCCACGTTCTTTCTTTTCAGTTCGCGCGCCATGGCAAACGCCAGCCGGATCACCGTGGTCTTGATCATGTCGAAAAACAGATGGCCCCGATACGTGAACGTTTCCCCGTCGCCGACCTCGACAATCAACCCGCTTCCTGTCTTGTTCTTGGCCGCTGTTTCGATGAGCAGCGGCGCGGCAAAATGGCTGGTGATGATATGCGTGTGCACGGCATTGCGGAACATCGCAAAACCACGCTCCAGGTCCACTTGCCAGAAAGTTTTCCCGAATTCGTGTTCTGCACTTTCCGAGATGTCGTTGACGAGTAAGTGCAACGCTCCCTGTTCGCGCCGGATTTTGGCTATTAGCTTCTCGACCTTTTCAGGCTCCAAATGATCGACGACAACCGGTATGCCCTGTCCTCCGCGTGCAGTCACCATTTCCGCGGTCTCTTCGATGGTCTCTGGACGGTTCTTGTAATACTCCGCTGGCAGCGTCTTTCTTGCGTCTGCTGAGCCTCGCGGCAAGGCGCGCGAGCGCGTAGCCTTTTTTGTCCGCGTGCTGCGGCCGGTGCAATACACCGTAGCACCCGCCTCGCCAAGCGCCAGGGCTGTGCCCCGCCCCACGCCGCGCGTAGCTCCCGCAACAAGCGCGACACGCCCCTTCAGATCAGGCGGTTGGTAAGAAGAGCGTGAATTCATCGTGCACCTCGAAATAAGCAGCCCTAGCTGACAACTCTGTACTCGGTTTTGACCAAGCCCGTCGGATAATGCTGCGTTGCGACGTGCTGGAGGCGTATGTCGCGGGGCAATGCGCCAAAAAGTGGAATCCCTTCTCCAATCAGCACGGGGACTCGCGTGATAATCAGGCGCTGAATAAGCCCGGCCCTTAGGAATCTTTGAATCGTGATCCCGCCATCGACGTAGGCGTGTTGGACGCCGCTAGCCGCCAGTTTCGAAACGATCTCTTCGGGAGGTCCAGCCATCTGTTCCACTACGCCTCCGCGCACGTCGGAGAAATCCAATGGCCTGCTGCTCAGCACTACGACTCGCTTCTTTCCATAGGGCCACCGCGCAAATTTTAGGACTGTCTCAAATGTTTTGCGGCCGATCACCAGCGCGTCCACGCTGGCCATGAACTCATCATAGCCGTGCGGTTCGCCGCCATCCTCTGGTAGAAAGTCCAGCTCGCCGTTTCGCCGCGCTATGAAGCCATCGACGCTGGTCCCGATAAACACCGACGCTTGCATGGCGCCTCCTCGCCGCGATCTGCCGGGGCCGCGCGGTGCCGGTAATAATAAACAGCCATTTACAAATGTCAAGTGGAAAATAAACGGCCATTCAGTTATTCTGGGCGTTGCGCCGCTTCCGGAATCGCTCTGCCGTAGGCGGCTTGGACTATGTCTCCGAGACCTCGCGAAACCTCCGATGAGGAAATCCTCGCCGCTACCGCGCGCGTCATGCAGCGCCGCGGCCCAGCCGAACTAACTTTGGCCGACGTCGCCAAGGAAGCCGGCGTCGTTCCTGCCACGTTAATCCAGCGCTTCGGCACCAAGCGCGCGTTGCTTTTGGCGACCTGCAAGGCCGGAACGACGGACGTCTCCTCGCAGTTCGCCGCGGCGCGCGCAAAGTACAAATCTCCTTTGAAGGCTCTCGTTGAACTTTACGTCGCGTCCAGTGGTTTTGCTGCGACTCCGGAATCCATGGCCAATGGGTTGGCCTACCTTCAGAACGACCTCACCGATCCCGAGTTTCGCGCTGTCACCCTCGCGCAATTCAAAGCGTGTCGCGCAGAAACGCGCAAGTTGCTTGATGAAGCTGTGGGTTCTGGCGAATTGGTGAAGTGCGATACCGCCGAACTTGCTCGCCTCATCCAGCAGGTGAATGGCGGGTCCATGCTCGATTGGGCCGTGTTTCGTGAAGGGGCGCTCGCCACCTGGCTCCGCCGCGACCTTGAAGCCCTCCTTTGTTCTTATCGGACAGGATCCAGGAATTCGAAATCCTTGAATAATTCCAAGCGGCGAAAGTGAACCCTCTTGCTGGGGCCGTTCTGTGCGGTTGGGAGTGGCTCGTGAGAACGCTGAGCACACCCACGACTCACCAAGTCACGAATCACGAACACTAGAGCCAGCCTATCTCATAAATGGCCGTCTTGATGAAAGAACCATTTCCTCAGGGGCCTGCCTGCGGTAGGCAGGGCTAAAGCCCGGATTTTCTAGTTCGTTGTTGTCGGAGCTAAAGCTCCGACCCCCGTGGCCGCCATTTATGAGATAGCTTTTAGCAGGTAAGGCGACCGTCAAGACCAAAAGAAGCCATTGGTAATTCCCCTTACTCCGTGTTATCCTACTACTGCGTTTGTTGCTCTTGTTTGTATCGCCTTTAGGTAAGAAAGCGGTCGCAAGGTCACACTTGCGGCCTTTTTTTTGCGCGGTTTGCTTCGGCTTTGCCGAGGCCAGCCGGGCGAAGCTTGAAGACGGCCGTGGCTCTGTTGAGGGGCTCGGGACCTGGGGCATCAGATAGCTTATTGAAGTGCTCAGCCGTTCTGCGGCTGACAGAAACGAGTAGAAGAAGTGAGTAAAGAACAGGGTACCGTGAAGTGGTTTAATGCCAGCAAGGGCTTTGGATTCATCCAGCGCCAGAGTGGGGAGGACGTTTTCGTCCATTTCTCCGCCATTCTGTCTGATGGCTACAAGACTCTCAACGATGGCCAGGCGGTTGAATTCGAAGTGACCAAGGGTCCGAAAGGACTGCAGGCCACCAACGTACAGCCCCTCTAATTTCCAGAACAAACAAGGGCGGCGTGCTTCAGTGCGCCGCCTTTTTTGTTTTTCTGGATGAAGATTTTGAATAATCTTGCCCGAAACCCTACCGCACCACCGGCTCCGCTACTTCCGCTATGCTTTCTGTCGAGCGATGTTTCAGGAACCCGCGTGCCGCGAGCAATTCCGCGTTCAGGAGAGCGGCGCCCGCCGCGCCACGCACCAGGTTGTGCGAAAGGAGTGTGAGCTTCACGTCGTGCAGCGGGCACTCCCGGATTCGTCCGACCACCGCCGCCATTCCTTCGCCCGCGTCAACGTCGCGCCGCGGCTGCGGGCGGTTCTCTTCGTCCAAAACAATCACCGGATGCCGCAACGCCGTTGGCAACGCAGCCAGTTCCTCGTCCACTTCAAATGCCTCCAAGGCCTCGCGAACCTCTTCCAGCGACGCGATTTTTTTCAGTCCGATAGACACGCATTCGAGATGTCCATCCAGCACCGGCACACGATTACAGTGCGCGCTGATGCCGAGTCCTGCCTCAATAAACCTCGTACCGTCCCATATACCCAGCAGCTTCTGCGGCTCCGACTCCATCTTTTCCTCTTCGCCGCTGATGAACGGCACGACGTTGCCCTGAATGTCCATCGACGCCACGCCAGGATACCCCGCGCCGGAAATGGCCTGCAACGTCACCACGAAAATTCTTTCCAGCCCAAACGCGTCCGCCAGCGGCTTCAGAACTAGCACCAGCCCGGCCGTCGAGCAATTCGGATTCGTTACGATGAAACCGGTGTCATATCCACGATTCTTTTGTTGCACGGGAATCGCATCCAGATGCGCCGCGTTCACTTCGGGAATCAGCAGCGGTACATCCGCATCCATCCGGTGGTTTCTCGAATTGCTGACGACCGGATAACCCGCGCGCGCGAAATCTTCTTCCACCGGTCCGGCCACGGAAGAATCGAGGGCAGAAAAAACAAAATCGCAATTAAGCGCCGGCTCCACGCCCTTCACCACCAGATTGCGTACCACTTTGGGAATCGGTGTTTCTAGGTGCCAACGAACTGCTTCGGCGTACGTCCTGCCCGACGATCGTTCCGAGGCCGCCACTTCCGTCAGTTCGAACCAAGGATGCTCCGCAAGGAAATTCACTAGGCGCTGTCCGACGATGCCTGTCGCACCCAGCACTCCCGCGCGCCACTTTCTCTCGAACTCCCTTACGCGCTTATTTTCATGTTGGCCGCGAGGCGTCTGATCATTGCTTCCGCCTTGAGCCTGCGAGCTCATGCCGCACCTCCCGGGGGGAGCGCGCCAGAAAGTTCGCTTGGCGGTCCAATCCGTGTGCCGCGTGCTCGTGGATTGAACGTATTGCGTACCCACACCACCATTTCGCTTTCCGCCGCTATCGGCAGCACCTTGGGATGCAGCACTTTTGCGCCGCTTGCAGCGAGCGCGTGCGCTTCGTCATAACTCAGCTCATGGAGCAGCCGCGCCTCGGCGGATTCCTGCGGGTTTGCTGTGTAAATGCCGTCCACATCCGTCCAAATCACCAACTCATCCGCGTCAACCACGTGCGCGACGATCGCGCCGGAGAAATCCGAGCTGTTGCGGCCTAGCGTGGTAATTCGCCCGTCGGGCGTGGCTCCAATAAAGCCTGTTACCACTGGCACGATTCCTTCCCTCAAGAGTGGCAACAGAATCTTGCGCCCGCGCTGTTTGCTTTGTTCCAAATGCGGCTGCGCATCGCGAAACGTGTCACAGGTCAATACGAACTCCGAGGAGGTCACAGGCACCGACGCGACTTCCAATTTCTCCAAAGCCGCTGCGAAGAGCCGCGTGCTGAACCTTTCGCCGAAGGAAGCCAGCCAGTCGGAAAACTCCGCGCTTGCAGCGCCTTTCCAACTTTCTACCGCGTGCAGCAGGTCGTGCCCCAGCAGTTGCAACTCATGGCGCACGCGGCGCTCTGCGTCTTCATTCAGCCGCAAATCCTCGAGCACTTCGAGATGCATTCCAAGGACAAGTTCGGCTTCGCGCCGCGCGTGAGCGGGCTTGCCCGCCGCCCGCGCCTTTTCGATCGACAGCAGATGGTCCGTCACGCCTTTCATCGCGGAAACCACCACGGCGACTTTCGATACTTGTGCGGCCTCACGCACCAGCCCGGCCGCGTGGAACATGCGCTCCGCTCCCAAAAGCGAGCTGCCGCCAAACTTGAACGCCACGACCCTGTTGCGCCGCTGGGTGACCCCGCCGCTCCGAAACGCTTCGCTTTGGCGTGCGGCGGGGCTCGGTTCTGCTGCTTCTTGCAGTACGTTTTCCTGATTCATGATCTGCGCTCCTGATTTCCGTTCCCTAGTCCGGCGGCTGGAGCGTCTCTGGAGGGGGGCTTAAAATAAGAAACCCACCGCCAGGTTCGCTTCCGGCGGTGGGTTTGAAACTTTGTTTTACCTTGCTAGCTGTTTCTCCCGTCGCCCGAAGCGGTGATAGTCTTCATCTTAGTCGTGGTCGTGGTAGTCGACATGGACGACTTGGAGGTAATTCGCTTCGTGGCGATGGTCGTCATCACGAACTCAGCCTACCATGCCTTTTCCCGTAAGAAAAGCACATTTTTGGCCTCTCCATTTACCAATAAGCGGCTCCCACCTTTGCATTGCCGTTACTTGGCCGTGTTTTCAGAGCAAAATTAGAAGTACGAGGGGTCTGCCAGAAAAGGCTCCCTGAATTCGTCAGACCCCTAACCCTATATTGGCCAGGGAGGATCGAGTCAGTCGATGCGTACGAATCGCTCCAAGCGCATCCTGGTAAGGGCCGCGGCGCTCCTGCTGCTTGTTGCTGTGGCAGGGCTGGCGACGGTCGCAAAACACGGCCAATACCTGCCTCAGTCGGATCCCCTTCATCATCTGTCGAAAGCCGCCAAGATGGAGTTACTTTATCACCAGGTTGACTTTGTCCCGGTGGCAACGGGTGCAGTTTCCAGGGTTGTTCCTCTCCAACCCGAGTTTTCCGCAACTTTACTGGTCCAACCGGAAGGGATTGCGCTTCACCAGAGTGATTTGGCTGGCTCTTCACGGCATCGTGCTCCTCCTGCCTTACTGGCCTAGCATTATTTGTCTCCAGAAAAGAAAGCTTTTCCAAATCGTAGTTCGATCGGAATCAGTTCTATCCAACCGATCGATAATGGTCTTAAACAAGGATCAGCCCACACCGAATTAAACAGTGTCTATAGAGTTTCTTTCGGTTTGGCGAACGTTCTGCAAAGCAGAAAGGAGAACGCGCCATGGGTCAAATCATCAAGTGCGATATTTGCGGCAAAATTTACAATGAGAGCCATCTCACAACGCACAAGCGACGCTCCCACGGCATACCCGGAACGTTGCCTCGATCTGCTGAAAACGGCAAAGCCAGAGTTGAGGCGATTTTTTTCCTGTACGAGCGGTTGCCCGATGAGCAGAAGAAGCAGGTTCTAGAGCGTTTGGCGGCCGGGGAGCAGACCAAACGCTAGCCAGTTAGCCCCGTGTTCCACTTAGGGGGGCAGGCATTCTTGTTTACGCTGAGCTTGACGAAGTGCCTGTCCTCTCCACCTAACTATGCGCGGCGGCGGACTTCAGCAGGATATCGAGATCGTCGGGATGGATCGCGCAGAGCTGCGCGTCCTCGCGTTCCATGTTTCCATTGCGAATCAGCGTCACCAACGATTCTTCCAGGGTGAACGAACCTTTTTTCTTCGTGAGTGCAATCTCTTGATGCAGGTACTGCAAGTTATTCCTGCGGATGTGATGCCGCGCACCGTATCCCACCATCAATAGCTCCGCCGCGGGCATGCGCCCTCCATTCTTCGTCGGCAGCAAAATCTGCGTCAGCACCGCGGCCAGTGCCATCGCCAGTTCCTGCCGGACGGCGCTCTGCCGCTCTACCGGGAACGAATCAATGATCCGCGCCACGGTCGAAGCCACATCGGTAGTGTGTAGCGTCGAAAGAACCAGGTGCCCTGTTTCCGCAGCCACCACTGCAATCCGCATGGTCTCCGCATCCCGCATTTCCCCCACGACGATGACGTCTGGCGCCTGCCGCAACGCGGCGCGCAACGCCGTCGGAAAATCCGGCGCGTCCGTGCCGATCTCCACTTGTTCAATCACGCTCTGCAAATGCTTGTGCTCGTACTCGATGGGATCTTCGATGGTTACGATGTGCCGCGCCTCCCGCATATTGATTTCATGGATCAGTGCTGAAAGCGTGGTGGATTTTCCCGAGCCCGCCGGACCGCCAATCAGCACCAATCCCCGCGGCAAATGCGCCAGGCCCGCCACTGAGGGAGGCAAGTGCAGCTCCTCCAGCTTCGGCACACTCGTTGGCAGCGCGCGAATCGCAGCCGCCGCGCGCCCGCGTTCGCGATGCAGATTGATTCGGAAGCGCCCCAGTCCCTCAATGCGATAAGACGAGTCTGTGATCAAGGTTTCCCGGTACAGCCGCAACGCGTGCTGCGAGAGCGCGGGAAGGACCGTGGCTTCAATTTCGGGCCCGTCGAGCGAAGTCGGCTCCAATTTACGAACTTCGCCTTGCACCCGCAGGCAAGGCGGCGCGTTCTCCACTAGCAAAAGGTCGCTTCCCCCTTGCCCCACCAGAGTCTTCAGCCACTGGTCCAGTCGCGCCGTCGCCGCCACGTCCGAAGTCTCGCCAAGGTCCTCCTTGACGAGTTCCTTCGCCAGTTGGTTCAGATCTTCCGGTTTTTCCATAACCCGCGCGAACTCCATGCGTTGCGAGCATCAAAAGTATTGCTTTGCAAGAGGGAAGTCTGGCCCATGGGTCATCGAATGTCCAGCAATTCCCCGGCAGGGCAGTTCCGCAAAAACGATTGCACGGAAGAGCCTCCATGGTCTACCTTGCATTGCGCTTGAAAGCGGTTCACACACCTACAGACGCGGAGAGTCTGTCATGAACAAAACCTTCATGCTCACAGTGGTTGCCCTATTTCTGGCCTGCTCAGCTTCGGCGCAAAACGCGCCTTCGCCGGCAAAATCGTGCGAAGCGCTTTCACAATTCGCATTGCCGAAGGCGAAGATCCTCTCGGCGGGGACGGTCGAAGCGGGCACCTTCACCCCGCCCGCCATAAAAACGCCTTGGCTCATCGGGAACCCGGAGTTGTACAAGACGCTCGGCGCCTTTTGCCGGGTCGTGGTGGAAGCCACTCCGAGTGGCGACTCATCGATCAAGATGGAAGTGTGGATGCCGATAGACGGCTGGAACGGCAAGTTCCGCGGTCAGGGGAATGGAGGATTCGCGGGAGAGATTGACTATCGTCGTCTCGGGCTGGCCGTTCAGCAAAAGTACGCTACCGCCGCGACGGACACAGGGCACTCTGCGGAAGGAACTGACGCACGCTGGGCGCTGGGCCATCCGCAAAAAGTGATCGACTTCGGGTATCGCGCCATCCACGAAATGACGCAAATCGCGAAGACGGTTATCAACGCGTTCTACGGAAACAATCCGCGGCACTCGTATTTCGATAATTGCTCGAATGGCGGCCGGCAAGCTTTGATGGAAGCGCAGCGATTTCCCGCTGACTACGACGGCATTATCTCCGGCGCTCCGGCAAATTTCTGGACGCACCTGCTGACCAAAGCGCTGGCGGATGCTCAGGCCACGACTCTCGATCCTGCCAGCTACATTCCTGCGAGCAAGCTTCCGGCGCTGGCTCGTGCCGTGAACACCGCATGTGATGCGCAGGACGGCGTGAGCGACGGCGTCTTGAACGATCCGAGGCAATGCAAGTTTGATCCAGCAACGCTCCTTTGCAAGGCGGATGACTCGAACGAATGCCTGACCGCTCCGCAAATCACCGCTCTAAGAAAGTTATACGAAGGGCCGCACGACGCCAAAGGCGCTTTGATTTTTCCCGGTTACCTGCCCGGAGCGGAAGAAGGGCCAGGCGGCTGGGGCGCTTGGATCACCGGCCAGGAACCAGGTAAAAGCCTGCTCTTTGCCTTTGGCACAGGCTATTTCTCCAACATGGTTTACGGAAAGGCGGACTGGAATTACAGAAACACCAAAGTGAACGATGGCTTGAAAGCGGCGGACGCGAAAACATCGAAGATCCTGAACGCCACGGACCCGAACCTCGCGGCGTTCAAAGGGCGCGGCGGCAAGTTGATTCTCTATCACGGCTGGAACGATGCCGCTATCTCTGCCCTGAATACGATCAACTACTACAACAGCGTGGCATCGAAAATGGGCCAGGCCCAAACCGACGCTTTCTCGCGCCTCTACATGGTGCCGGGTTTGCAGCACTGTGGCGGCGGTCCGGGCGCCAATTCGTTTGGGCAACTCGGTCAAGGCGCGCCGGATGCGCAGCACAATATTGAGGTGGCGCTCGAACAGTGGGTAGAGCAGGGAATCGCGCCTTCCGAAATCGTGGCGACGAAATATGTGGACGACGATCCCGCGAAAGGCGTGAAGTTTACTCGGCCGCTCTGTCCTTATCCACAAGTGGCGAAATATAAAGGCGCCGGGGATACGAACGACGCCGCAAATTTCGTCTGCGCGGCAGAGACCAAATGAGTTTGTGCAAGGTTTGGAGGTGCATTTATGCGAAAGACATGTAAATACGTGTTGATTGCGCTTGTTTGCGCTGTACCTTGTTTTGCGCAGGAAACTCCGACAGAGCGCGACGCGGCGCGCGATGTGGTCAAGCAAATCAATGGGCTAGGCCAATCTCTCGGCGTCCCGGCGATGGTCGCGAAACTCTCCGCGCCCGACAAGGGGCGGGAAGAGGTCCTCGCGCGCGTGAAGCAGCTCATGCAGTCCGAGCTTCTGCCCATGAGCGACTGGATCACGCAGCATCCGGAGATTGGCTTCCAAGAAACGCAGGCGGTCGCAAAACTCACAGCGTATCTCCAAGCTCATGATTTTGACGTGACCATCCCCGTGGCGGGTCTGCCCACGGCTTTCGCCGCCAAATACAAGCGCGGCACTCCTGGCCCCAATCTCGGCGTTATTCTCGAATACGACGCCCTGCGCGGCACCAAGGGCGCGTTTCACGGCGACCAGCACAGCGGGCAAGGCCCGGTAGGTATGGCCGCGGCCGTTGCTATCGCGGAGTTTCTCACGCGCACGCACACGCCCGGCACGGTCACGGTGTACGGCTGTCCTGGCGAAGAAATGATGCCGCCTGAAGCCAAGACCGCCATGATGGACGCGGGCGTGTTTAAGGGCGCGGACATCATCGTGCGCAGCCACTCGTCGGCAGTAACTTCCCGGTCCGCCGCCGGCTTCGGCACCTGCTGCATGAACATCGATGGCGTGAAATACACCTTCTACGGAGCACCGGCGCATCAACTGACAGCCTGGAACGGCCGCAACGCCCTGGAAGCGGTGATCAAGCTCTTCAATAATATCGACAGCGTCCGCAGCAACATTCGGCCGGAAGCGCGCATTCAAGGCGTGATCACAGAAGGCGGAGCTGCGCCCAATGTCGTGCCGGACAAGACGGCCGCCGACTTTTACATCCGCTACCCGGATGGAGTGTATCTGGAGCAAGTCACGCAATGGGTCGACGACGCCGCGCGCGCTGCGGCGATAGCCACTGGAACCAAAGTGAAAATCGACCATTACGGACATGATCGCGATGGCATCTCTCTTTCCAGCCTCGAGGAACTGTCCTTTGCTTATATGAAGCAATTTGGCGCAACCGGCGTCGAGCCGGAGCCGGGCAAGCCCAAAGGCTTCGAAGAAACCGGCAGCGTGTCGAGCCAAATCCCCGGCATCGGCGTGTCGGCGAAGTCTTCGAACTTCTCGAACCACACGTACGGCATGGAAGCAGACGCGCTCAAGGACGTCGGTCACGAAGGTTTTATGATCGATGCGGAGACCATGGCCGCGATTCTGTATGACTACGCCACACATTCCGAGTTACGCGACGCGGTTAAAACGGAGTTCACGCGCATCCAAGGGCTCTTTGGCGAATATCAGACGGCGCTGCAAAAAGCGTATCCGAAGCCGGAAATCGCAGAACCGAAGTAGCTGAGAATCGCGCCAGCCGTTGTGCAGGTATGACTGCGAAAGTGAATGGCTAACTTCTGGACCCTACGGTGAGAAGTGAGTGAAAAGAAAGTCTATATCTCCCTCGGATCGAATCTCGGAGACCGCGAAAAAAATCTGCGCACGGCGATTGCAGCATTGGCCGAGGCGAATGTGCAAGTGACGCGCATTTCTTCGTTGTATGAAACCGAACCCGTGGATTTGCGCGAGCAGCCGTGGTTCTTGAATTGTGTCGTGCAAGCGGAGACAGAAGTTCCAGCTTTGGATTTGTTGCGCGCCCTGCGCGGAATCGAATCGCGCATGGGCAGCAAAAAACTTGTTCCCAAAGGCCCGCGGCTGATCGACCTCGACATTTTACTGTACGGCGACCAAACCATTGACACGCCAGAATTGCACGTACCTCATCCTCGCATGCTCCAGCGCAAATTCGTCCTCGTTCCGCTCGCCGAAATTGCGCCGAACTTGAAGCATCCTTCGTGGGAAGAAACAGTCCAAGAGATGCTGGCCAATTTGAGCGATCCGAACGTGGTGCGAAAATTTGAGGGTTCCGTATAGGGGCGGACTTTACGTCCGTCCCCTGGGACGCGCCGCGTACCGCAGGCAGACTGAAGCGCCCCCCTACGTGATCGGTGCGGACTGCTCAGCTCGTTCGGTGGAGCAGGAGGCGATGAAGTTTCATCGGCTTCGGCTGAAGGGCTTCAAGTTCGATCTCGGCGAGATGGCCTTCGATGATTTCGCTCCAGCGGTAAACGCCGGGCTCCGTTTCCGTCGTTTCGCGGCCATTCAGCCGCCGCAAAAATTCACTGGCCCCCTCGTGCGAAGCCACGGCTCGTATCGTAGGACGAGCGAGCGCCTCGACGGCGTAGCTGCGCAGAAGTTTGTGCCAGTAGTGATCGAAGAGGTCGCCGGAGGCGAAAATGTCGCTCCAGGCGATTTCGCCGCCGTACGCAACAACCACGCCGACGACGCGCTCGCCTTTTAAACCGGAAGTCGCGCTGGCGAAACGGCGCTGCACTTCGGTGACGAAGTCATCGATGGAAACGCCAACCGCGCCCGACTGATAAATCTTTTCGTATGCTTCGGTATGGGCATTGCCAGCAATGGCGGCTTCCAGACGGCTTTCGGAAATTCTCGGGGCAGGAGCGGCGGCCGGAACAGGAGCAGTGGAGCCGCTGCGGACCGCCTCCCAGACTTCAGTCTGCGCCTGATCGACTGCAGCCTTTTCCCGTACGCTGGGATGGACGATGGTATCGGCCGCGGCGAATTGCGCGCTGCCTGTCCAACGGCCGTGCTCGACGCAAAACACATCGAGCGGAAGCGGCGGCGCGCCCACGGGCACGATGCGATCCTTGCCGATGACGCGGTCTTGTTTGCCGCCGCTGACCAATTCCCCCGCGAGCAACAGGAGTGGTCGCTTGCTGCGATTGACCAGCACGAGTTGATTAACAGATGCTCCCGTGGTTTGCGGAAGGTAGACAATGCGGCCGTCACGCCCGCGCACCATTTCTTCGGAGCCGCGTTCGCGGACAACGACTTCGCCAGAGGCCAGGCCTTCCTCCAAAGTCAGAAAAGCGCTGGTGTCTTGGCTGTACGAGGAAACGACTGGAAATACGGAAATGTTTTCGTAAGTGATGGGATCCAGAATTCGCCAATCGCCCTCGGGCTTCGGCTGAGGCGCCGGAGGTGAGGAAGGGCTAGCCGCAGGCTGCGGGTTCAAATTGGAGTCCGGCCCCGGGTGGACGAAGGCAAGACCGCCTAGGGTAACGATTCCCAGGAAGCCGCCGAAGATGGCAGCGAAAATCGAACGCTCCATAAATTGCTCCTATGTGTGAACTTGTACCACCTCGCGATGAGCCGTCGAGATGGCGGCTCAGCGTTAGAACGGGGAGTGCGGAATTTCTTGCAGAGATTTTTCAGAGACAGGATGGATCAATTCTCCAAGCAGAAACCCTATGCAAGTTTCGGTTTGGACCCCAAACTACGTTGTAACATTCCCTTGCTCCGCTCGGGATGAAGCTGCGCCCCTATAAGTGCACGTCTACCGCGGATTTTTGGTGATTTTGCAATTTTAAGTTTTGTGCTTGCCCAAGACTTGGGAGAAGTTCGGGCTAGCTGTAGGGGTCGCCGAGGTTAATGCGGGTTTTTCGCTTGTTCTTGTTGGTTTCGGCTTCCTGGCGCTCATACTCGGCGATTTCCTCTTCCGTGTAGGAAAAAGCTTCGCGCGAAGCAAACATGGAATTCGAATTGGCCGCTTGCCTTTTCTTTTTGCGCAGGGCGCCAAACTCGCGGCGAACCAGGCGAATGGGAGCCTCAATGACCTTGATCTCGACGAGAAGATCGCTGACTTTTTCCAGGAAGTCGTGCAGGTGATACGGCCGGACTACATAAGGGAGGCGCGCTGCCTCGATTTGCTGGGTGAACTGGCGCTCTCCGGTTTCTGGAATGATAAAAAGCGCGCGAATGCGGCCGCCCGCTTCCTGCGGGACCGTGGCAATTTCGCGAAGAGTAAAAAAAGCGGGGCTCTCGAGGTCAAGGGCGGAGGCGTTGGCAACAACCAAAGACCAATCCGCGCTTTTCAACTCAGAAAGCAGCATTTTGGCGTCAGGAACGACGCGGACGCGCCAGCCTTCGGAGTCCAAGACCTGCTTCACGGCGCTGGCTCCGTGAGGGTCATTGTCGAGCACAAGAATCCCCACCTGACGGGGAGCAGCCGTAGGACTGGTACCCATAAGCAATAGTGTACGCACCGAACGGCTCAGGAGGCTGGAGAGTCAAATCCGTGAGCCGTATGGGGCAACTGACCGCGCGGACAGGGTGCTATAGCAAGGTTTTTTCCGCTTATGAGCGACCTACAAGCCAACTACGAGGGAGGTTCCAGCAACGTATTTTTGCAAGCCGAGGCCATCCCAGAAGACGCGGTAGGTGGCCGTGCGCTTTGCGGAATCGATACCGGTGAAAAGGATTTGGAAGCCATCGCGGGACCATTCCGCGTCGCTTGCGGACAAGTTCGGGATGAGCAACGGTGCACGCCGTTTCGAACGGAATTCGTAGATGAATAAAGCGCCCGGCGGGCCGGTTTCTCCCGCGGGAACGCCTGCCGGAGGGTGGGCGAAGAGCGTGGAAACGAGTACAAGGTCGGGGTTGGTGGGATTCAAACGAACCTTGAGAGTGGGGCCCCACACAAAGTCGGGCCCACATAAATCTCTAATGGGGACAATCTGCGCAAGTTTCCCGTCTTCACCAATCCAAACCAGGTCGGCCTGATTCGCGGTGACTGCCAGCACGGTATGAGGATCGCTCCAGCCTTGAATGCTTTCGAAAGAGTCTGCGTTGAGGACCACCGCCTTGGTTGGATCGTTCGATGGGAAAGTCCAGAGCTGCCATTTGCCGCCCTGGTGATTGAGATAGGCAACGCGCGAATCGTCAGGAGACCACACCGGATTGCGAACTTCGCCTCGAAGCAATTCCTTTTCGCTGTTTGAGTCGTAATCGTATTCGTTGATGGTGCGAATGGCGCCTGCTTCGCGCGTGAAGAGCAGCTTTTTGCCGTCGTGGGAGGGCGCCAAATCCGATCCGGATCCTCCGGGAATAGTTCGAGCGATGGAGCCGCGCTTGAAAACGAGCTGTTGGGCGGCATTCAGATAAACGACGACGATGGGCGACTGGAACTTGGTGACGCTAGAGACAGGAACAGGCGGTTTCTTCTTGTCGTCATCGTCTTCCTGATCGGGCCGATTGTAGATTTTAGGGAAAAGCTCAGTGGCAATGCGCCCGCAACCTTTCAGGGACCCGATTTGGGAATGGTCGATCGAAACCTTGAAGGAGTACTTCCCGCCGAGTGGAGGAGTAGTTGTCAGGGTGTCGTTGGCCGCGTCGGTACAGGCTTCCCGGGAAAGGCGGACGGCTACAGGAGCCCCGGTCGCGGAGTCTTTGGCATGGTAGGTCCATGTATCAGGCGTGGCTTCCTGCGTGACCTCGCCGGGTTCGAGTGCAATAGGAGGGTAGCCCTCCCGGTCAAAGCGCTCCGGACCCTTCATTCCGATGCGAACGTTCCAATTGGGTTGGTTGCCAAAGCCAAGAATAAGAATGGGATAGTGCGTGGAATGCGGAGCCGGAGGTCCCACAGGGAGGCTCTTTTGCTGTGGCTGCTGTGTGGTTTGGGTGGTGGCTGGTCTCGCTTGCTGTCCCAAAGTGGACGGCAAGAGCCAGGCACTGGACAGCGCTATCAAACAAAGAAGGATTGGAACCCTCTGCTTAGTCCCCAAGATTTCCTCCGGAGCTAAGAAGGATACAGCCCCTGGCGGAGGGAGGCAATTGCTCTGGTGGACCAGTTACGGCTATTTCCACAGGGATGGCGACCTGAGAGGTGAGCCTTGAGTCCATCGATGCGAATAAAAAGCGAAAGATAGTGCTTGACAAAGCGAACAAAAGGCGAAATACTCAGCGCCTGCTTCGAGGCGGGCTATGTCTCCAGTTCACTCCATAACGACGCCGGATCCAACGATCCAACGCCGCCACGCTTCGCAAACTCCAGAAACACTCTTTCCCGAGTGCCCTGACGACCTGAGCCCAAAACAAGTGGCCGGCAACCTTGCCCCGGTTGCGGGCCAACGCGGCAGCATTTCGGATCGCACGGTGCCGGATTGCCCCCCGGCATCCGTGGCTTCCGAGCGGAGTCAAGACCGCTCGAATAGCCCGGTCCGAAATTTTGCCGCGAACCCCAGGAACCGCGCTCACGCGCGGCTGGTAGGCATCGCCCGCCTTGCCGCAGCTTCACCACCAGCGGAAACGAAAAGAAAATCGGCGGAGCGGCCGGAGTACTTCGTTTTGCCGGTCAAATCGATATTGAATCGGTGCGATTCGCAGCGCGTGCCATTCGAATGGACCATCAATCCATATCGCGGATGCGAGTTTGCTTGCAGGTACTGCTACGCGCGGTACACGCACGAATATATGGAACTGGACGGCGGAGAATTCGAAAAAAAGATTTACGTCAAAAAGGACGCAGGGCCGCTGCTGGCTTGGGACGTAGCGCGCAAATATTCGCATGCTTCAGAGGCTTCGGGCGGAACGCGGCCGGAGCACATTGCCATTGGGACGGCGACGGATCCTTACCAGCCCGCGGAACGGGAGTATGGCGTGACGCGTGCGTGCTTGGAGGAACTGGCGAAGAGGGAGGGGTTGAGCATTTCGATTATCACGAAGTCGGACCAGATTGTGCGCGATATCGACGTGCTGCGGCAGATCGCAGCAAAGTCGGATTTAGCGATCCAGATTACCATTACGACTCTGCGTACGCGCTTGGCGCGAATGCTCGAGCCGCGCGCGCCGCGGCCCGACTTGCGCCTGGCGGCCGTGAAGCAATTGACTGAAGCTGGGCTAGACGTGGGGATTTCCGCGTCGCCACTCATACCGGGGATTACAGATCGCGAAGGAGATTTAGAGGCCGTTGCGGCTGCGGGGAAAGAGGCGGGTGCGCGGTGGTTTTTCTCTGGCGTGCTCTTCCTGATGCCGTCGTCGGCAAAACAGTTCTTTCCATTTCTGCGGGAAAAATTCCCACGGCTCGTGCAGCAGTATGAAAAATGGTTCAGGAAAAACGGCTACGCGCCCGAAGAGTACCGGCGCAAAGTTGCGGAACGCGTGGCGCGGATTCGGCAGATGTACGGGCTTCACTCGCGGCCGTTCGTGGACAAGAAACATACGACACCATGCGCGCAGATGTCGCTGGAATGGGATGCGGCGGCAGTGGCGCAGGAAATGGACCATGCGGCAACCTTAAGTGAGAAGCGTTCACTTTAAGGAACATTATGCTCTTGCGGTTGCTAATCATTTGTGTAACATTATGCGCATTTGGTATGCCCAAGTCTGGGAGAATTCCAAAACACGACCACGAAGTTAGGGACCCAATCCATGTCTTCATTCATTTTGATTCGGACGAACGAAAGGTCATCGACTCGCGTCCTCTGCAAAGACTGAGACACATTCATCAGCTTGCCCTGACCTATTTGATCTATCCAGGTGCTACCCATAAAAGGTTTGAACACTCCCTTGGTGTCATGGACCTTGCTGGCAAGGTCTTTGACATCGTGACCAAGGAACAAAATTTATCGGAAGACGTCAGAAAATTGCTTCCTGAGGTTAATCAGGACAAGAAACGAACATATTGGCGCAGCGTTCTACGAATGGCAGCGCTCTGCCATGATGTAGGCCATCTGCCATTTTCCCATGCAGCCGAGGACAAACTGCTTCCGTCTGGGTGGAATCACGAGCGGCTGACTGCCGAAATCATCCTCTCTAACGAGATGAATTCAATTTGGGCGGGGATGACACCGCCTTTGCGTCCCGAAGACATCGTCAAGTTAGCTGTGGGGAGGCGCAAAGCTCCACCAGGTATGAAATTCTCCCGCTGGGAGGAGATTCTGTCCGAAATCATCGTGGGAGATGCTTTGGGAGTAGACCGAATCGATTACTTGTTGAGGGATTCTCACCATGCTGGAGTATCCTACGGGAAATTTGATCATCACAGATTGCTCGACACCCTGCGGATTCTCCTAACACCGGCAACGAGCGAACCCGCTTTAGGGGTTGAACAGGGGGGATTGCAGTCAGCGGAAGCCCTGATCATTGCCAGATATCTAATTTATTCTCAGGTCTACTTTCATCCAGTGCGAAGAATCTATGATATTCATCTATGCGATTTCTTGACCCAGTGGTTGACTGCAGGCAAGTTTTCGACAGAACTTGAGGTACATCTTAGTATGACCGACAATGAGGTCACGGCTGGGCTTCGTGAGGCGGCATTTGATTCGACAAAGCCGGGCCACGAGTCTGCGCGGCGGATCATTTGCCGTGAACATTTTAGAGTCATCTATGAGCGAAATCCGTCTGACCTACAAATCAACCCAGAGTCGTCTTCGGCAATTTTTCATGCCGCACAAAAGAACTTTGGTGCTGAATGTGTGAGGGAGGATAAGTACACGCAGAAAGGTGGATCTCTCGATTTTCCAGTTTTGCAAAGAGATGGGAGTTGTGAGTCTTCACTTGCTCTTTCTGAGACTTTGAACAAGATACCGGTATTTGCCATTGATTATGTTTTCGTGCGGCCAGAAAAACGTCCGGAAGCGGAGAAGTGGCTTGAAGAAAAACGCGATGCAATAATCAAAGAAGGGAGAAAAAAAGAGGATGAATAGACTCAAGCAAGATGCCCTTTTGTCGGAATTGGCCGACCAACTTCGTCGTAGGGGTAGTTGGTGTGGGGAAACTCACATGCAAAAGGCGACGTATTTCTTGCAAGACCTTCGAAGGGTACCGCTTGGTTTTGAATATATGCTCTACAAGCACGGCCCATTTTCGTTTGATCTGCGAGATGAACTCACGGCTATGCGCGCGGATGGCTTTTTGGATCTCTCCGAGCGGGGGCCATATGGACCAAGTCTTGTTCCAACGAGGCTTAGTGTTGAGCTCCGCAACGATTTTCCCAAGACGCTCGAAAAGTATGGATCTGATATCGAATTTGTGTCCGATTCTCTGGGCAACAGGAATGTAGCAGAATTAGAAAAACTTGCTACTGGACTCTACGTTTATTTTGAACATGCATCACGTTCGCAGGTGATTCGTGCAAAGATTCTCCACGATTTAAAACCTCACATCTCAATTTCTGACTCCTTGGAAGCTATCAAGCAAGTCGACGCTATCGTTGAGCGTTCGGCCTAGTAACCCATACCTCCACAGACTGGGCAGGACCTATGGCACGATGATGCGGGACGGTTCGCGCTGGAGTTCGGGGGATTTAGGGAATTGGCCGCGAAGGAATTCGATGAAGAGGCGCGAGCGGGGGCGACCGTTAGTGCGCAACAAACCCATCCGGTAAAGAAAAACCAACAAATAGAAAACTTCGGTGTCTTTGAAGGAAGACGAAGAGGCGCGCTCGGCCTGCTGCTTCTTAATTTCGTCGAGAAAGGCGGTAAGCGCTGCATAAAGCTCCCGCTGTAGAAGAGCTTGCGGTGGCTTTTCGTAAATGAGGCCGGAACTCAGCGTTTTGTAGGTTTGAGCGAGGGATTCAAGAGCGGCAAGGACGTCGGTATCCACTGCGGCAGGCTGTGCAGCGCAGAATTTTGCAATGGAAAACGCAAGCGCAGTCATGAGCTGTTGATGCGTGTGGATGAGGTCTTTGGGGATGGTTTCTTCCAGCAAAGGAGTATCGTCGGGCAGGTTTCGCGGATGCTCGCTTTCGTAGCGGTGGGCGGAAATGAGGTAAGCGCAGTCGGACGGACAGTCGATGGTGACTTCACGCTCCGTGCCGCAGCAGACAGCGCAAATCTTTTCGGCTTTGGCGGGGCAGAAGCGCTCCGCTTTGCGCTTTTCGCAGATCGGACAGGACACGGACGCTCCTTGGCAGCTGAAGACAGTCCAGCAGAATACGCTGAGGAACGACAAAACTCAAAAGGCCGCTGTGAGCGGCCACTTTGAGTTGATTTTTGTAAGGAACTTCTTGAGGTACTCGCGCGTACCATCACATCATGCAAATCGAGAATACGCGGTCCAGAGCTCCGGAGTGGTTCATCCTGGTGGGCGGATGCTTTTTTATTCTGGTCCTGGCCATCTCAGCGTTCTGGGAAGCAGACATCCGCTGGCTGCACTTCTTCAGGCCTGGATGTACGTGGCTGCCATCGTGTTGGGCCTTCGCGGGAATCGCTGGGGATACTTCATTGGGATTTCTGCGGCAGGCCTTTGGGACTACGCCAACATTGTTGCCACCACTTTCTTTTTCAATGGATTGCAGGAGCTTTCACATTGGATTCACACGGGGCGTTTGGCCCGGCCGGATTTGCTCATCGCGGTACCAGCCTGGTTTTCGAATCTGCTTGTCGTCATATGCTGCTTGTGGGCATATTCCCGGCTGGCTAGCAAATCTCTTGGCGATGCAGGCAGGTTCCTGCTCACCTTCATTCTCACGACGGGGTTTTTCGCGTTAGACATGGCGATATTCCAGCCGCGCTACCTCGGCCTGTTTCCCCGAATGCTGCGCCCGCACTTGCCCTGATTTGCAAGTCATCGGAGAGCTTGAATCGCTGACTCTGGACTCAGGCCATGATGACTTTGTTGTGGAACCGTCGCGCCGCAAGGATCAAAAGGGCTGAACCCAAGGCGAAAAGAGCGAGACCGTCGGTCCAAAGATGCACGAGTCCGGCGCCGCGTAGAATAATCCCGCGGGTGATGTTGATGAAGTAGGTCGCGGGAACGATGTAGCTGATGGGATACAAGACGGCGGGTATGGTTTCGCGCGGGAAGATGTAGCCGGAAAAGAAAACGCTGGGAAGAATCGTGAGGAAAGCAAGCTGCATGGCCTCGGCCTGGGAATTGGCTTTGCTGGAAATGAGAATGCCGAGAGAAAGCGACACGAACAGATACGGCAGAGAAAGAAAAGCCAGCAGCAAAACGTTGCCGTGAATGGGCACACGGAAAACAAAGCGCATGCAGGTGAGGATGAGAGTGAGCTCGAAAAAGCCGATGCCGAGGTAGGGAAGCAATTTCCCAAGCAACAAGCCCATGGGCCGCACAGGGGTGACGAAGAGCTGTTCGAGCGTGCCCTGTTGTTTTTCCCGGACAATGGAAAATGCGGTGAGGAACGTGGTGACGTTCAGCAGCAGAATCGCGGTAAGACCCGGCAGGAAGAAATTGGGAGAACGCGAGTCTGGGTTAAAAAGAATTTTGGGCCGCATGTCCACGGCAAATGCCGCGCGATCCTGGAGAGCGCGGCGGAGGGATTCATCGAGGCCGATAGCTGTGGTGACATTGATAGCCTGCCCCGCGACGGAAGAATCGGAGCCGTCGATGAGCACCAAGACCTGGGCGCTCATTTGATGGAGCAGGCGATCGGAATAGTCCACGGGGATTTTGATTCCGACGCGGGCGCGCCCGGAAATAATCATGTCATTGAGGTCACGGTCGTTTTGGACGGAACGGATCACGTGAAAGGTATCTGAATTTTTCAGACGATCGAGAAGTTCGCGACTTTCGCGGCGGCCATCGGCATTGAAAACCACGGTGTTGATCTGGCGGATGTTGGTGTCGATGCCATACCCGAGTAGCGTCATTTGTAGCAGCGGAATGATAAGAGAAAAGAAGAGCGTGGCGAAATCCCGCCGGACATGAAGGACTTCCTTATAAAAGATGGCGCCGAAGCCTCGGAAAATGTTAGTCACGGGCGGGCCTCCAGAAGCGCCTGGTGTTTGTAGGTAAGTTCGACGAAAGCGTCTTCCAAGCTTGGTGCGAGCGGACGAATTTCGGTTATGGTAATGCCATTTTTCAGAAGCTGATTGCGAAGGCCCTCGAGATCAAAACTTTCGTCGACCAGCGCATGGATGGATTGGCCGAAAATGGTCGCGCTGCGGATGCCAGAAATGTGCCGCGCCAGGCGCAGCGCACGCGTCACTTCGGCGGTGGTGATTTCGACGCGCAGGGTGCCCTGGGGCTGCACGTCGGGGAGTTGGCGAAGTGAATCGGGTGTGCCGTCCGCGATGAGCTTGCCAAAATAAATGTAGGCGACGTGGCTGCAACGCTCGGCTTCGTCCATGTAATGCGTGGTTACAAAGAATGTGATGCCGTGGCCGGAAAGCTCAAACAACAAATCCCAAAGCTGGCGGCGCGCGACGGGATCGATGCCGGCCGTGGGTTCATCAAGAAATAGAAGCTTGGGTTCGTGCAGCATGGCGCAGCCGAGAGCCAGGCGCTGCTTCCATCCGCCAGACAGCTGGGCGGCCAGCCGGTTCAGGTAAGGGGCGAAGCCGTTGAGCTGAATAACTTCTTCTATGCGACGCTTTAGACGCGCTGGCTCGAGACTGTAAATGCGGCCGTAGAACTTCAAGTTTTCTTCCACCGTGAGGTCGTAGTAGAGGCTGAAATTCTGCGACATGTAGCCGATGCGCTCGCGCACGCCTTCGGAATCGGAGCGAACATCGAGTCCCTCAACGTGAGCGGAGCCGCCGCTGAGCGGCAACAAGCCGGTAAGCATTTTGATAACCGTGGTTTTTCCGCTGCCATTGGGGCCGAGGAAGCCGAAAATTTCGCCTTTTTCAACGCGGAAGCTGACGTCGTTGACGGCGGTGAAATTGCCGAAGCGGCGGACGAGATGCTCGGCGGAGATGGCCGGCTCAACAATAGGCTGCGTTTGAGTGGCCATCATTTCAACTCGCCGTTTTCAACTTCACGTCGGCCGCCATGCCGGGAAGGACGTGGCCAGACGGATCATTAATGCGAATCTTTACGCCGAAGACTTGGTGAACGCGTTCCTCGCGGGTTTGCACGTTGCGAGGAAGAAATTCAGCTTGCTGATTGATTTGTTCCACCTCGCCTTCGAAAACCGTGTTAGGGAAAGAATCGACGCGGACTTCCGCTTTTTGACCGAGTTTGACGCGGCCCAATTCGGTCTCGGGAATGTAAATGCGAACGTAGATTTGGTCTTTCTCAAGAAGCGTAGCAACGGGAGTATTGGGCGCGATCAGATCGCCGGGACGAACGTCGAGAACCTCCACGATAGCTGCGGAAGGAGCAACGACTTGGCGCTCGCGGAAGCGAGCCAGATCGTAGGCATAGGCGGCTTTGGCCTGCTCGATGTCTTCGCGGCGATTCCCGCTTTCCAGCTTTTCCAGATTGGCTTGCGCCTGATGATAGCGGGCTTCGGCAGAGGCAATTTCCTCGGGGCGGTAACCGCGCTGCATCTCATCGTACTTATGTTGTGCGATTTCCTTTTGCGCGAGGGCCATTTTCCAATTTGCTTCCGCCGTGTCGCGCTGCTGCTTCGAGACCAAATCTTTCTTGGCGAGAGCGTCGTAACGGTCGAAATCGAGCCGCGTCCGAATTTCATCGGCCTTAGCGCGTTCCAAATCGTCTTGCGCGGCGTCAATATCTTCCTTGCGGTAACCGTTCTTCCTCAGTTCGTAATCGGCCTTGGCTTGTTCGGCGGCGGCGCGAGCTTCGGCGATTTCCTCCGGGCGATAGCCGCGCTCAGCCTTTAGCGCGTTGGCGCGCGATTGCTCGAGGGCGGCTTGCAGCTCTTTGTCATCGAAGGTGAGCAGAATCTGCCCGGGCTGGACGGCGTCGCCTTCGCGAACCAAAACTTTGTCGATGCGCCCGCCAACTTTCGAGCCAACACGAATGTCACGCGCCTCAACGGTACCGGAGCCAACCAGGGCTGGGTCGCGATGGAGCCAACTTGCATAGACGGCGGTGGCAACTACTACCACCGCTGCCACCCCAAGAATCAAGAAAATGCGTTTCCGGGTCATCGGGCTAATCTCCCGCAATAGGAAACGATCCTGCTGGTGGAATGGTGACACCGGAACGCGGCGCCATTCCGGTCCACAACAGGTTGAACGCGGCCTCAATGCGGGAATGCAGAGTTGCGTCCCCGTAGAGCGACCAAATCAAAAGCGTGCCGAAAATCGTTTGGCGAAATACGTATGCAATCTCCTCGGCTGGAAGGTCGTTGCGGATCACGCCTTGTTCCTGCCCGAGCCGGATCATTTGCGTGTGTAGGGCCTGTACTCGCTTTTGCAAATCCAACATGGCCTGGCGTACGGGAGTGGTTGAGAGATAAGCCTGGAGAAGCGCGCGAATGATTTCCGGATTGCGCGTTGGCTCCTGGGTCATGCGTACACCAAGGGCTCGCAGAAACTGCGGCATCGGTTCGTTGGTGCGGCGCGCTGCTTCGACAGCGGCCTCGAGTTTGCCCAGTTGCATTTCGCCAAAGGCAATCAGGATGTGGTCCTTGCTGGGGAAATAATTGAAAAACGTGCCCTTGCCGACATCAGCGGCTTCCGTGATGTCCTCGACAGTGGTTTCGGCAAAGCCTTTCTTGGCGAAAAGAGCAAGCGCAGCGCGAAACAGTCGTTCGCGAATTTCGGCGCTGTGACGCTGGCGGCGATTCGGGGACAGTGCGGCTCCGGGTCTAGGGCCATGGGCACGTTTAAAAGAAGCTGTCATACGGAATGACCATCACTCACCTATGACTATAAGTCATCTATGGGCTTAAGTCAAAAGCACAACTGACTAGCCGCCCGCGGAGAACGGAACGGGCCAAGAAGCTTTGTGTTTTGATTATTGAAAGAAACGACTGAGTACCCCAGCGCTCGCAAGGGTACTCAGGAAAAAGGAAATAGCAGTTGAGAAGGCTACTCTTTCAGAGAAGTGGGGTCAGAAAGATTCTTAGGTGACTTTTTGTTGAGGAGTGCAACCATTTCCTGTCCAGAGGGGGGGACAGCCACCGCGCCCTTGCGGATGATATCTTCTGCTGAAGCCTTCTTGCTATAGAGACTTTCGTTTGCGCCGTTGTCCGGGCGTAGCGTCGAGCCTTCCAAGGAGACACCGGCAAAGAGCCCGCGAGAGCGCGAATAGGTCAACATTTCTGCGCGCAAGGTAACATCGCTGGCCGCAGCGGCATCGCGTCCCTTCGGCCCAGCCGCAGCAGCCGCATCAGCGCCTAATTTCACTTTGCTTTTCAGAAGGGCCTTAGCGCCCCGCGGATTCATCACCAGAATCACGAAGTCCGTGGCCTGTCCGCCGAGTTGCAAACCGAACCCGCCGCCCTCGAGGCGCATCATTGCGGGCGCGCTCCACGGGCCGGTGAAGTGTTCACCGGTGCGGCAAGTCATGGCGCCCCGGCCATAGCTTCCACTGAATCCGACCGCGAGCTTCAGCACCGACGGAATCACGATCACGCATTCGGCTTTGTCAAGCAGGTCGGTCGGAATGTCATCAGGAATGTCCAAAATCTCTTTCAAAACCGTTCCGCAATTGTCCAAGCGATCCGCCTCTTTACTTTCTTTTGCCGTGAGGGGTAAAGCGACCAGGAGAAACGCCGTCAGATAGGAGATCATTCGCTTCAACACTGTTCACCTCGTCGTAGTTTTCTGGGCATGAGCATCATAGAGCGCATCCAGACTTCGCGCAACCTTGGGAAATAGCAGGATTGAGAGAGGGCATAACTTGTAATTGGGAAGCCATGCGCGCGGAATAGGTTGCCTTTCGACTATAATTTCAAAAGACAGATTGCGGCGAAGACAAAAATGAGCAACAAGAAAATAATCCAACGATGCGGAATAGCGATTCTTGCGACAGCCACGAGTGCGTCTATGGGGTTGGCACAGAAACCTGCGGCTTCTCGTAACACTACAAACAACCAGGCGTGTTGCGGTTTGCAGAAGCAAACCGCTCTCTCAAGAAAGCAAGCCGCGAAATTTGAGTCACGCGCGGAAGCTCTGCTGGGAACAGGTCCCACTGGGAAAGGCGAATGGGGATTGCTGATTGTGGATGCGGCCACCGGCGAGACGCTCTATCAGCAGAACGCGGACCGCTACTTCGTGCCGGCTTCGAACATGAAACTCTTCACCACAGCGCTAGCACTGGCAAAGCTCGGGCCGAACTATCGCTTTCACACTACTTTGGAAACAAGCGGAAAGATTTCGAATGGCGTGTTGACGGGAGATTTGACGCTCGTGGGGCGAGGCGACCCGAATCTTTCCAATCGCAAGTTTCCGTACGAGTTGAAGGAAGAATTCGATGGGCCACCCGAGAAAGCCTTGGCTGAATTGGCGGATGGGGTTGTCGCGAAAGGCGTGAAAGAGATTTCCGGAGACGTGATTGGCGACGACAGTTATTTCCCTCGCGAGCGCTATCCGAGCGGCTGGGAAATTGACGACATGGTCTGGGAATACGGCGCCGCAATCTCGTCCATCGTCGTGGACGATAACACGGTGACGCTGACGCTCACTCCCGGCGACCGGCCGGGCAGCCCGGTGCAAAACACCGAGAGCCCCGCGACGCCAGACTTTTTCGTTGAAAATGACGTGACTACCTCGGCCCCCGACGTGAAATCCGACCTGACGCTGACGCGAGAGCCTGGGTCGAGCTTAGTCGTGATAAAAGGCACAATGCCGGCAGGTAGCCCGCCCAGGAAGCTGGTACTCGCCGTTGAAGAGCCTGCCCAGCACGCCGCAACTGTGTTAAAGCACTTGCTTGAGGCCCGCGGCATAGAAGTGGATGGCGTCGCTCGCGCCCGCCACGAAGCGCCAAAGACGCAGGGGGATCCCGTGGTTTTAGCGGAGCATGTTTCGGTGCCTTTGAGCGAGGCCATCAAGCTGATCAACAAAATCAGCCAAAACCTGCACACCGAAATGTTGCTCCGCACCGTAGCGCGCCAAAGCGGAGTCTGGGCCACTCCCGATGATTTAATGAAAGTGCCGCAGGATTTTTATGCCTCGGCGGGAATCGATCCGGATGACGTGGTTCAATCGGATGCTTCGGGATTATCGCGTCACGATCTGGTGACGCCTCGGGCAATTGTGGCGCTGCTGAAGTTTGCTGAAAACCAGCCCTGGTTCGCCACCTATTACGATTCGCTTCCGGTTGCCGGTGTCGATGGCACGCTCGAAGATCGCATGAAGAACACTCCTGCGGCCGGGCACATCCACGCGAAGACCGGCTCGGTCGAGCATGTGCGCACACTTTCCGGTTTTGCTGAGACTCCGAGCGGCCGGCGGCTGATCTTTTCTTTCCTGAGCAACAATCAGGCTGGAAAAAACCATGAAGCTGCGGATGCGCTGACCGGGCTGTGCGTGGCCATGCTCGAAGAATTTAACACGGCGCCGCCGAAGCACGCTCCGGAACGCAAGCGCGCGCATTGAGGTGGAGAGACGCAACGTGTCACCAGAAGTCATCGTCACCGTGTTTGGAAGTTCGCGGCCACGCGAAGGCAGCCCGGACTATGAGGAGGCGCGCGTGCTTGGCCGGGCCTTGGCGAAACATGGTTTTGCTGTGTGCACCGGCGGTTACGCCGGCGTCATGGAAGCGGTTTCGCGCGGCGCGAAAGAAGCCGGCGGCAAAACTTACGGCGTGACCGCTTCCTTCTTCAAATCAGCGAAGATCAATCGCTGGGTTGACATCGAAGTCCGCAAGGAAACTTGGGAAGAGAGGCTGTTCGAGTTGATCCGTATGGCGCACGGATTTGTCGCGTGCAAAGGCGGCACGGGAACGCTGGTCGAGTTGGCCGTTGTTTGGGAAATGCTGAACAAATCCGTGATGTCCGGAAAACCGTTCGCCGTGCTGGGGAGTTTCTGGGAGCCCGTTTTGGAGCGCGTGAGGGAAGTGGAAGTGGGCCATCCCGCCCCATGGGGCGAAGCGAATGGGCGGCTCGTGTATGTGGCGGACTCTCCGGGAGAAGCAGCACTGCACCTTCACAATAAACTCAAATAGAAAATCAAGATGGCACGCACCGCGCAAGAAGTGCTCGAGTTCGACAAGCTGCGGGAATTGCTGCGGCTGCGCACCACGTGTGCGCCGGGACGGCGCGCGGTGGATGCGCTGGAGCCGGGAACAAATCGCGTCGTGCTGGAATCTACGTTTGCGCTGATTCGCGAAGCCCGGGAGTGGCTGCGTGCCGGGCACGAATTGGGCTTTGGCGCGCTTGCCGATCCCCAAGGCTGGCTCGAACGAATCGAAGGCCCCGGAGCAGTGCTGGAGCCGGGGGAGTTGCTCGACGCCGCGTCCTTGTTGGAAACCTCGAGTTGGCTGCGGCAGCAATTTCGCGAAGAAGCGTCAAAATTTCCGCTGCTTGCTGCCCGGGCTGCTTCGATCAGTGATTTTCGTGAAGCGCTTGCCGCGATTCGCCGATGCTTGCTGCCTAACGGCGAGATTAGCGATGATGCGTCCACAGCGCTGCGGCGGATTCGCACCAGCATCACACAAACGCGCGAAGCCATCCAGAAAACGCTCAAGCAGATTCTTCGCGCGCGTAACGCGGAAGCCGGAGAAGATTACGTCACCCTGCGCAACGAACGGTTTGTGATCCCCGTGCGCGCAGAGCACAGGCGCACCGTGCACGGCGTGGTGCACGGAGCGAGCGCGACGGGACAAACCGTCTTCATGGAACCGTTTGAAACTGTCGAGGCGAACAATCAACTTGTTCAACTGGCGGAGGATGAAGCTTCGGAGATCGCGCGCATTCTGCGCGAACTCACGGAAAAGCTTCAGGCGATTCGCGGGCCACTCAAGGCTGCGGCAGCGACGATTGCCGAATTGGACAGCGTTTTTGCGCGGGCACGCTTTGCACGCGATTTTGACGCTGCTGCCCCGGAATTTTCGTCCAGCGAAGAATTGCGGTTGGATGGCGCGCGCCATCCCGTTCTGGAGGACAAGCTCAAAAAAGAAAATCGCGTCATCGTTCCAATGAGCCTTTCGCTGAGCGGTGAAGAGCGTGTGCTGGTTATCAGCGGGCCAAACACCGGCGGCAAAACGGTGGCGCTGAAAACTGTCGGGTTGGCCGCGCTGGCGGCGCAAGCAGGCATTCCCGTGGCGGCGCAACGCGCCGTCCTGCCAATCTTCGATCGTGTGTTAGTGGACATCGGCGACGAACAATCGATCGCTGCGGATCTTTCCACTTTTTCCGCGCACATGTTGAACCTGAAAACCATGCTGGAAGGGGCGACGCCGCAATCGCTCGTCCTCGTCGACGAAATGGGAACCGGAACCGCTCCCGAGGAAGGCGCTGCACTCGCCGTGGCGCTGCTGGATGAATTTCGCGCCAAGAACTGCTTTGTGCTCGCCACCACGCATCACGACCGCCTGAAAACGTACGCCGCGACAGCGCCGGGCGTGGTGAATGCTGCTGTGGAATTCGACGACGTGAATCTGCGCCCGACCTATCGGTTGATGGTGGGCGTCCCGGGCGGGTCGAGCGGCATTGCCATCGCGCAGCGCTTGGGACTTGCCAAGGGCATCATCGAGCGCGCCCGCGCACTGCTGACGCCGGAGTCGCGCGAAGCTGCCGACCTCATCGCCTATCTGCACCGCAGCCGCGACGAACTGGATCGACTGCAGCAGCAAATGACTGCGGAACGCCATGCGCTCGAAGACGAGCGCAAGAAATTGCGCACGGAATGGATGGAGCGCCAGCGAAAGCGCATCAAGGAGCTAGAGTCGCAATTTGCCGAAATGCAGAAGCGCTTCGACGAGAACGTCGCGCGCGTGGTCGAAGCGGTAAAAGAGCGCGAGCTTCGTGCGCAACTCGAAAAAAGCGCGCGCCGCAAAATGCAGGATGCTCGCAGCGAAGCGCGCGAAGAGTTGAATGCCGCCGTCGTGCAGACCATTTCCGAGTCGCAAGCCGATCTCGGCGTTCATTCCGCCTCGATGGAGGCCGTGAGTGCAGACCGCTTGCAAGCAGGCGCGAAGATTCGTGTGCGTGGCTTCAACAAACCGGTGATATTTCGCCGCCTCGATGGCTCATCCGCCGAAATTGAAGCCGGGCCGCTGCGCATGAAAGTCGCTCTCGACGAAATCACCGGCATCGAGACCGCAGGCGCACAAGCCGCTAGCAGAGCGGGCGCAGGAACGGCGCAAGTTCCGCGCGGCCCCAGCGTCACAGTGCATTCTCAATCGCGCGAGTCCGTAGCTACCGACGAAATCAACGTCATCGGCATGACCGTGGAAGAAGCCGCAGATCGTCTTGACAAATTCCTGGACGACGCCGCTTTGGAGCACAAGCCGCGCGTGCGTATCATTCACGGCCACGGCACTGGCGCGCTTCGCAAAGGGATTGGGCAATTCCTGGACGCGCACCCGCTTGTGCAAAAACACGCCTTCGAATCCGAAGACCACGGAGGAAAAGCCATCACCGTTGTAGAATTGCGCGGATAGAAATTTTCGCTTTTCTATTTTCTGTAAAACACATGGCAGAAGCGGGATCCATTGCGGAGAAAGTAAAGCAGCAGGCGGACATCGTCCGCGTGGTCGGCGAGTACGTCCAGCTGAAGAAGGCGGGGCAAAGTTTCCGCGGACTCTGTCCATTTCACTCCGAAAAGACGCCGTCTTTCAATGTGCATCCTTTGCGGCAAATCTATCACTGCTTCGGGTGCGGCAAAGGCGGCGACGTATTTAATTTCGTCATGGAAATGGAAAAGTGCGAGTTCCCGGAAGCGGTGAAACTCGTCGCGGAAAAATGCGGAATTTCCATTCCGCGCCCCAAAGAACGCTCCGCCGAAGGCCGCAAAGAAACTCAGCAGCGCGCCGCGCTCGTAGAAATTCACCGCGAGGCGCAAACGTTCTTCGTCAAGCAACTCGAAGGCACGCTCGAGGGCAAGGCTGCGCGCGCCTATCTCGAAGATCGTGGCCTCGACAAAGATGCCATCTCGCGCTTCGGTATTGGTTATGCCCCCAGCGGCGGCGATGTGCTGCTGCGTCATTTGAAATCCAAATATCCCGAAAAGCTGCTCGTGGAATCCGGCCTGATTTCGCGCGACCAGGGTGGAAAACTGTTCGACCGTTTCCGCCGCCGCATCACGTTTCCCATCGCGAACGAGTCGGGCAAAATCGTGGCCTTCGGCTGCCGCGCGCTCGGCGACGATCAGCCCAAGTATCTGAATTCTCCCGAATCGCCCATCTATTCCAAGAGCAACGTGCTTTATCACCTGGACCGCGCCAAAGAGGGCATTCGCCGCCAGGACTTCGTGATTCTCGTCGAAGGCTACATGGACGCCATCGCCGTGGCTCGCGCCGGAATCAGCAACGTGGTCGCAAGTTGCGGAACGAGCTTGGCCGAGCAGCAAATCAAGTTACTTAGCCGTTTCACGAAGCGCGTCGTCGTGAATTACGATCCCGACGCCGCGGGGCAATCCGCCACCGAGCGCTCTTTGTCCCTTCTGCTCGAGCAAGATTTCGAAGTTCGAGTTCTCGCGCTTCCGCCCGTCGGCGACCTGTCTGCCGGTCAGGCAGGCAAGAAAGCCGACCCCGACCTGTACATCCGCGAGAAGGGCGCGGAGGAATATCAAAAACGGCTGAAGGAAGCTCCGTCGTATGTGGACTACCTGATCGCGCGCGCCCGCCAAATGGACTTGAGCACGGGCGAGGCCAAAAGCCGCGCCGTCAATTTCCTCCTTCCGTACGTCCAGAAAATCCCAAATCGCATTTTGCGTTCTGAATGGGCCACGCGCATCGCCCAGCAGCTTCGCTTGGAAGAGCCGGTCTTGCGCGCAGCGCTGAGTAAAGCCGCCTCCGAGCGCCGCGGCGAACTGAAGCTCCAGCCGGAATTGGTTGCCAGAGCGGCGAAGCCGGTCGAGCGCCGGCTGATTCGCATGTTGGCGGAAGCCGAAGGATTCCGCCAGGAGCTTGCCCAGCGTTTGCAGAACGCGCGGCTCTACCATGGTCTGGAAACCGAAAAGATTTTTGCCGCGCTGGTGGTCGCCAGCCTTTCCGGACAACAGGTGCAAGCCACCGAAGTAGCCGCAGTTCTGGAAGAGCGCGACCGGCGGTTGCTCTTTGAGATTCTTTTCGAGGAGGTCAGCGAGCCCACCTGGGAAGAAGCCCTGAGCTGCATTGAAACACTGCAACAACGCCAAGCCGAGCAAGAACTGGCCGAAGTCCAGCGCAGCATCGAGGCCAACCCCTCCGGCCCCGACCTGCGCGACCTGCTCACGCGCAAGCAGGAACTCATGCGCCGCCTCGCCGCCGCGCGGTAGGCAGTTGATCGTTCGCCGTTTACAGTTTGCCGTTGACCGTCCCGATAAGGTGGAGATCTTCGGTTCGCAGCTGACAGTTGACAGTTCATAGTTAACAGTTTGGAA